>JAZRID010000147.1:0-1353 GCA_045645125.1 Oscillospiraceae bacterium
GGTCGGACGAGGAACGCACCATTCTCGACCAGTTGGGCACACGAGGGAGCGTGTGGTGTGCGGAACAGTTGGGCGAGATTGCTTCTGGGCATTTTCGGTTAGTGCCCTACCGTGCCGTTGGGGTTGCGTGCGCCATGCTGTTGACTTTTCCAGCGGACGAGGTCTGCATCGACCGTGTGCCACACGGCAAACTGACAGTTGCCCTATCACCGACACCCGTATCGGATGGAGGAGGCTATACCGCCCTGTGGGGTGGAGAAAGGAATGGGACAAGAGAAGATGGTACAGCGGATAAAACTTTGGCTACATCGACTACTACTGCGGTTGGGGTTACTGCCACCCGGTAAGATTATGTACATCGGTGGCAGTGACACCCTGCCATCCCCCTTAAAACGAGAGGAGGAGAGTGAACTACTCGCACGCATGGTCGACGGCGAGGAGCAGGCGAAACAGGTTCTCATAGAGCGCAATCTCCGTCTAGTGGTCTATATCGCGCGTCGCTTTGAGAACACAGGTATCAACATTGAGGATTTGATCTCCAGCGGTACCATTGGGCTTATCAAGGCCATCAACACCTACCGCACCGATAAAAACATTAAACTGGCGACCTATGCCAGCCGTTGCATTGAAAATGAGATTCTCATGTATCTGCGGAAAAGCTCAGTACAGCGGACAGAGGTCAGTCTGGATGAACCCTTGAATACCGACTGGGACGGCAATGAACTGCTACTCAGCGATGTGCTTGGGACAGATGCCGATACCGTGATGCGTCCCATCGAGGACGATGTGGACCGTCAGTTGTTGGAAGCCGCCCTGCAAAAGTTGAGTGAACGGGAGCGAGAGATTATCGTGTTGCGCTTCGGCCTGTCTGGCCATCCCGAACAGACACAGAAAGAGGTGGCAGACCGCATGGGCATCTCCCAGAGCTATATCTCCCGACTGGAAAAGAGAATCATCGCACGACTGAAAAAAGAGATATTGCGGATGACCTGAGGGCGCAGACGATTTTCCCTCTTTCCCTCTTGATAAAACGGCAATGGTGCGCTATACTTGCGCTAGGCGTTCTCGCGTTGCAAGAGGAGTAGAGAATGAATCCATTGTTTATCCAGCAGGCAATAGACCCCACGATTAGTAGAGAGCAGTTTGTAGAAGATGTGGAATGTCTGTTCCGTATCTTGCAAGAAGCCTATGGTCTTTACGAATACTATGGGGAAGAAACCTTTTTACAGGCGAAAGAGAATGTACTTGCCGACTTGCGCGGTGACACATTCGATTTTGCGCACGCACTTGCGCTACTGCGTCAGCACCTGTTTTCGTTCATTCGAGATGGACATTTTTCCATTGGTCCCGACG
>JAZRID010000148.1:0-1491 GCA_045645125.1 Oscillospiraceae bacterium
GTCTCCATGACCTGTCTTGCTATCATAACATCAGGCGGCAGGAGGTTCTTGGTGCTTCCTTTTGCGGTCTTGATGGTGGTCTTGACCTTCAGGTTGTACTTGCCCTCGATAGCGCCGATGCCCTTGGTAGCTCCTGTGCGGTAGGTAGGCACATAGTGCGGATAAAGCTTAGCGAGGTAGTCGAAGGTGTCCTGACTGATAAGGCCCGTGTCGACGCGGTACTGGTTGAGGTTCTGCAGGAACGCCCAGACCTTCTCGGCTACTCTCTTGAACTCAGGATGCGCTTCCTCGTACTTTTTGACGATAGCTTCGCTCTGCTCGGCGGTGACTACGGTCTCAATGCCGTGTTCGTCCGTTGTGCCGAGAACTGCCTTGTTTTCGAGAGGGACAAAAGCCTTTGCCGCCTTCTCAAGCTCGGTTGCTTCCTTCTTCAGAGCCTTAGCTTCGGCTTTCGCAGTTGCCAGCTCCTCACGGAGTCCGCGCTTGGTTTCCATATCCTTTTTCGACCTTCCGAGAGCCTTGATTTGCTCTTGAAGCTTCTCGATGCGCTTATTAAGCTTTTTGAGCGCCGAGACCTTCTTCTTGAGGTCGTCGAGACGAGTCTGTTGCTCTGCCATAGAGCGCTGTTCGAGCGTCATACGGCTCATGTTGTGGTAGTTGAAGAGGTAGTCGAAGAAGTCTCCCTTGACCTCCTCACCCTGACGAGCGATAGGTCGGAAAATCTGCTCCAGTCCCTCTCCCTGATAGGTCTTGGTGTCAGCACCGATGCGGTACTGGTTGCCTGCTATCATTTCCTCAGCCTGATTCCTGCCAGAGCGCGCCGCCTGAACGAGCGACTCGATGTTTCTGACACCGTACTTCCTTCCGACAGTCTCGATGCCTGCCTGAGCGTTGGTGAAGGCTATCTGGATAGCCGTCCAGCCTGAGAAGGCTTTGTCCTGAATCGTAGGCTTGTACTCAGGGTCGACCTCGGTCATAATAGAGCCTCTGGTCTCCGAGAGCGCGTAGCGGATGTCGGGGTTCGAGGTCGGCGTCTCGTTCTCGACCACCTTAGCCTGATTCGACTGGAACGCGATATAGGATGTGGTCGGCTTTTTGGTTTCAAAGGTGTTCGAGTACGCAATACCGTCATAGCCCTTCTGGAGCAATATTTCCGCGAGTTTTTTGTTCGCTTTTTCGGTTGTTCTCCTGTAAGACTTGTCGTCAGAAAGAAGATCCTGCTCGGCTTCTTCTCTGGTCAGGATATCCCTCACGAAAAGCTCCTGCGTTAGCCTGTAGTCAGCATCCCACGAGCCGAGGTCTTCCTCGAAAACGATGGGGTTGGTGATATTGAGATGAACTCTCTTCATTATGGCGTTTTTGCCATAGCCGACTCGTCCGCGAGCCGCCGCCTTCGTGCCGAAGTGGAAGCCGACATCGCCCTTTTTGAAAGTGTTGAAGTTTACGGTAGTGCCGTGATACATAACGAGCAGTCTGCCCTTAGAATCTCTG
>JAZRID010000149.1:0-2922 GCA_045645125.1 Oscillospiraceae bacterium
CCATCGGTGACACCATCACCGTCACTGGTATCCTGAAGAACTATAAGGGCACCATTGAGTTCGATGCTGGTTGCACCTTGGATGCCGTCACCAAAACCAAAGCTGAAATCTCCAATGATGTGACCGACGCAGACAATACGACGGGCGGTACCGAGAACACGGATGCTCCCGATGAAAATGATGCGCCTGTCAATATTGACATGAACGACCCTGTCGCCGTTGTCAATGCCGCCTATGCGCTGGAGGTCGGTGCTTCCCTGCCTGAAATGGCTAAGCTGACTGGTGTTATCAGCAGAATCGACAGCGTATGGAGTGACCAGCACCAGAATGTCACGGTCACGATTGTGGTTGATAACATGACAGAGAAACCCATCATGTGCTACCGTCTGAAAGGCGATAGTGCAAAGGCACTGGCTGTTGGTGATACCATCACGGTTATCGGTACGCTGAAGAACTACAACGGTACTATCGAGTTCGACAGTGGTTGCACTTTGGTCGGCGTTACCAAGGCCGAGAGTGTGAATTTGGCGAAGTTCTTTGATGATGTCATGGCAAAAGCAGGCGAAGACAAGGCATCCATGATGATGGCCGCAGATGCCGCCATGATTGATACTTACTACGCTGGTCTGACCAACATTGCCACCAAGCAGTGTGTCATTCGCATGGCCGCCGTCAGTGATGTTGCCGCCGAGGTTGCGATGATTGAGTGCCAGAACGCGCAGGATATCGCAGCTGTCAGAGCCATTCTCGAAGCGCGCAAGGCATATCAGGTCAACAGCGGATTTTCCGATTGGGAAAATGCAGAGATTGTCGTCTACGGCAATTACATTGCCCTCGTCGTTGCTGGCGATAGAACCGCTGAAGTTGTCGATACCTTCCACAGTCTGGTTGGTTAATGTTTGAATTTGTGTCCCCATCACGGAATGGGGACACATTTTTTTATTTCCGCACATATACTGGAAAGACAATAACTGGGGAGGAAACTGCTATGGCACAGAATGAACGAAATGATTTTGGTCAGCTGTTGCGCGACCCGAAAACCCTCGCACAGCTGGCACAGTCCCCCGATGCACAGGCTCTCGCCTCATTGCTTTCACAGGGACACGAACGCGGCCAATTGGAACAGATGGCACAGAATGCCATGGGGGGCGATACCCAATCGCTACAGACACTTCTACGCTCCATCACGAACAGCCCTGAGGGGGCGCAACTGCTCCAGCGGTTGCATGACAGCTTTCTTAACCGCTAACCATGTGTATCATTGGGATAGGAGGTGTGGAAATTGAGTGAACTGGAGGACAAACTGAATGCCATACTGTCCAATCCCGATGCCATGTCGCAGGTGATGGGACTAGCGCGGTCATTGAGTGGGAGTGGTGCCTTTGACACATCCGCAGGCGGTGAGGAGCCAGTCCAGCACACCCAACATACGCAGACAAGCGGTAACGACCGTGCCGTTTGTGGTAATATGGGCGTTAATATCGGTGATTTATTTTCCCAAATCGACCCCAAGATGATAGAGCGACTTCTGCCGTTGTTGGGGGAATTTGGCCGTGGTGACAACGATGAGCGCGTGCAACTGTTGTATGCGTTGCGTCCATTTCTGAAACCAGAACGGCGTGACAAAGTGGAGCGCGCTGTCAAGGCCGCCAAGCTCATCCACATCGGCAAAAAATTTTTAAGCTCGATGGGTGAGCCGTATGTATAACCGCTATGTGCGAAATGATACAGGGGTCTACCGACGGATTGCCACGGAGGAGAACCGTCCGCCACCGCACACCCACACCACACAGCAAAGTAAACCATACGAGAGCCACCACAGCAACGACACCCGACCACGGGACAGCACATCGCTGTTGGGCGGACTGTTCGGCAAAGAGGGACTGCTTTCGGGCATCTTAGAAAAATTGAATCTCAGCGAGCTAGACACTGGGGACCTTCTGTTACTTGTGATTTTATTCCTGCTGTTTCGTGACGGTGGTGACGAGGAACTGTTGATTGCACTGGGTCTATTGCTCATCTTATAGGGGTGCGTTGCCAATTTTGGTTCAACGCACCCTTTTCCCAAGAAAAAGCACAGCCGTCACTCTTGACAGCCAGCGGAAAGTATGGTATAGATACTATAGTTTATTTCTAAACTGTTTGATATTTAACTGTTCGGAGGTGAAGTATTTGCCACAACCCAAAAGTGAACTATTGCAATTTATGCAGTTGGGAAGCCGTGCGTGGGAACGGCTGGTCGGTGATACCGCCGTGAAATGGCAACTCTCCCCCGCCGAGATTCAGATTTTGCTGTTTCTGGACCAGATGCCACAGTTGGATACGGCGCGCGATGTGGCACTGTACTGTGGGATGTCCAAAGCATCCGTTTCTGGCAATGTGTTGAAACTTGCCACACGCGGATTGTTGACCGTGGATGTGGACCTCAAAGACCGTCGGTTTCAACACCTGACACTAACGGAGCAAGTCGCCCCCATCCTCAGCGATACACGGGCACGGTTGCAACACTTCGATATACAATTTCTCTCCGCACTCACCCCAGAGGAACAGGAACAGTTCCTCTCCCTGTTGGCCAAAATCAACGCGGCTGGCAGGAGTTCTCTATTTTGACAGCAGAAAGGACCAACCGCGATGAAAATTAAAATTACAGCCGATAGCACCTGTGACCTTTCCAAAGAATTAGCAGAGCGTTACGGCGTGGATATTATGCCCCTCTATGTCAACATGGACAATCAACCTCTGCGCGACCAAATTGATATTCAGCCAAACGATGTTTTCCAATATTATGAGCGTACTGGCAAGCTATGTTTCACCTCCGCCTGCAATATCGGAGAATATCTCGATGCCTTCACCAGACTGCGTCAGGAATATGATGCCGTGATTCATCTCTCCATCAGCAGTGAGTTCTCCTCCTCCCACCAG
>JAZRID010000150.1:0-10657 GCA_045645125.1 Oscillospiraceae bacterium
ACAACCCCAGATATAGGCGATTGGTTTACTTAATCTTGCGACCCTCGACATAGTAACGCTTGTCCTCAGCATGACCCATAGAGAAGGTCTTGCGGGGCAGAACGCCGTCTGCGATAACGGTCTTGAACAGCTGGTCCTTACCCATAGCAGGGAGCTTGAAGCCGATGTTGCCGGGCTTTGCACCCAGTTCGTCGGTGATAGCGTCGCCGTGGATGTAGTCCACTTCGCCACCATTCTCCTTCAGGTAGGCATCGAGGAAGTTCTGGAGCGTACCGACAGCCAGCTGAACCTTGGGGTCGGGCACGGTGATATAACCAGTGTGGCCTTCGTAGGTGTAGGCTACGGTGTGACCCTCGCCCTCGCCCTCATGTGCGCCAGGATAGTATGCCTTGAAAGCGTCCAGCAGATGCGCGGGATTGATGTCGAACACCACACGGTGAATGGCCTCAAACTGGAGAGCATCGTCGTGCAGGTTCTCAATCTCAATCAGAGCGTAGCGAGCGGGGTGGTTCTCCAGCTCCTCTGCGGAGAGGACTTTCTTGAGGTTCTCGTAGCAGGTCTTAGCGGTAGCGAGGGAGTGGTTGCCATCACCCACAGCGAACAGCAGGGGAGCAACGCCAGTCAGACCATACTTGGCCTCGATTTCCTCGGCGGTGGTCAGTGCGGTCAGCGCATCGGCCAGACGGTCGGTCTGCTCCTCGGTCAGCTTCCAACCCTTGAGGTGGCCACCCTTCATCATCAGCGCAAAGTCGTAGACCTGCTCCATCTTGTCCACCTCAGCGGTGATAGGCTCGATGCAGGTGCGCTTGGGGTCGTCCACCAACAGCATGACATGGGGCAGTTCGATGGGAGCATCCTTACGCACGCGGACGCGAGGGGGAATACGCTCCAGAACGGTACCCTCGGTGGCGCGAATCAGGGAGCCAGAGCCGGGGGTGTAGTCGTACTGCTCCAAGTCACAGGCGGCAACCAGACCGTGACGGATAGCACCGTCGGACTGCTTGCGCTCGATGTAGATGATGGAATCGGCATAAGTCTGGAAGATGTCGCGGGCGAGGTAGTCGTCCATGGAACGGTTGATGTTGGCGATGTGTTCCTCAACATTGGCGTCGTTCAGCTTGCTCTCGGGCAGAATCAGACGCAGCGTGGAGGGTGCGTCACCGGCGATACGGTCCACTTCCTCCCAATATTCGGGTTGAGAAGTGAACTGGTCACAGGCGACAACGGCCCACTTGCTCATGTCTGCCTCACGGGGCAGGAGAATATCGGCAGGCTTCACGCCAAGCTTCAAAAAATTCTGGTTCATAGTGTTCCTCCGTCATTTATGTGGCACAGGGCATATCATCCAATATCCACTGCACCTGTCTTGCTGAAATTATACAGTATTTCCAAATGTATTGCAACGAAAAAATGCGATGATATGAAAAAATTTGTTTGAAATAGTCGGGAAAGAATCGGACAGACTAAAGAGGAAGCCGCATGGCTCATTTTTGAAGGGAGGTGTGCTGTATGTTATGGGACCGCGTTGCGCTGGTACTGGTTATCATCGGCGCGCTCAACTGGGGTACGGTCGGCCTGTTTGGTATCGACTTGGTTGCTTTTATCTTCGGCGGACAGATGGGTGTTTTGGCCCGTATCATCTATTCGCTGGTAGGTATCGCAGGCCTCTGGTGTGTATCTCTGCTGTTTCGGGAGAGGGTCACTGGCGAACCAGCCTGATGCATCGGAAGTGAATCGAGCGCAAGTGCCGCGGAAGATGGTTTCCTGCGGCACTTGTGGCTTTTTTATTCATATCACTTAGTTGTCAGGGCGCAGTTGGATTTCGGGGGAGAGAATCCGCTGTGCCTTGTAGCGCAGATAGTCCTCCTCGCTACCGCCGACAGCGAGAAGCAGAATGGGGCGCAGAAGCGGTTGTTGTGCCGCTGTGAGCAATTTTTGATACAAGTAGGGAACGCCAGGGGTTTCGGACTGCTTGAGGAGTAATCCGTTTTCGGTCAACACCAGTTTGAGGATACGGACGCATGGTGTTTCCAAAAAATCCAGACGGATATAAAAAATACGCCGTTCTTCCTCGTCGTGCGTGAATCTGCCGTGCGCCGCAATGCGGAAACAGTCGCCGTGAAAGGATAACTCGCTGATGAGTGGTCTGCCCAATCCGATGGGCAAGCGGTGGACAGAATCCGCCTCACGGTAGATGAGTTCGGGATAGATACCGCGCTGACTAAGCGCAAGGGAGTGCAGTCCTGTGGTGTAGTTGTTATGCACAATCTGTAGCAATACAGGCAACAGACCCGTGGACGGCGCACAGGGGTCATCGGCAACAAAATTGCGGTGGAGAAAGGGGGCGGCGCGGTCGTCGGGCACTTCGTTGGCACGGCTGTAGTAGGAGAGTTGATGGATACAGGTCCGCAGACGGGCGTAGGCTTCGGCATCGTTGGGGAGAACATCGGGGAACACACCGCCGAAATATCGGCTGACAATCTCAAAAAAGCGTCCCTCCTGATAGTCGGTATCCGCCCCTGCATTCGTGGCTATCAGAATACCGCTGTCACGATACCCCAGAACATTCTGTCCCAACATCCCATTAAATAGAAAAGTGTTCTCTTTCCGACCAACCCAGATGTGGTAGCCGTAGTCAAAATCACCGAGGTGTATCGGCGGAGAAACATGGGCGGTCGTGGCGGCGGTCAAATAATTCTGGGAAATCAGCTGTTTTCCGTGCCACATACCGCCGTCCATCACCAGTTGTCCCAGTTTGGCGATGTCCTCTGCGCGGATATATAGCCCCCATCCGCCTTTTTCCACCCCCTCGCCACTGCGCTCCCATAGCGTGTCGGTGATGCCCATCGGGTCAAACAACCGCCGTTGTAGAAATGCACTAAGGCTCTCCCCACTGATACGGCGGACAATCACAGAGAGCAGATAGCTGTTCAAACTATTGTAATGAAAAGTGGTGCCTGGTTCTTCTGTGGGTGCATCGGAGAAAATTCCACGCAACCACTGACTTTCCGTGGCAGACTGTGGCTCCGAAAAGGAGATACCACTCCGCATAGTCAGTAAATCTTCTACCGTCACTTCTCGCAGACGGCGAGAGGGGGCAGGGAGTGGCAAGTCGGCAAACAGTGTGCCGAGGGTGTCGTCCAGATGCAGTACCCCGTCGTCTAAAAGCAGACCGATGGCGAGGGAGGTGATGGATTTACAGGCGGAAAAGGTATATTTGGGGGCATCGAGTGTCTGTGCGCCGTAGGCGGTGGCACACAGTAGTTTTCCGTGGCGCAAAATTAAAACATTTTGCATATATAAATCCCCACCATGTCCCAGTTCCTCTAAAAAACGGCGGATGTGGTCGGAGGAGATGCCCTGTGATTCGGGTGTAACGCGAATAAACGGTTGTTGTACACCGCGGAGGGGCAGAGAAATTTTTTCTCCCGCAGGAGGAACAAATGCTTGTGTGGCATTTTTGGTGTCGCAAATCCGTTTGAGTAGTTGTACAGTGCGACCAGCGGTGCTGATATTCATGGCATTCTCCCTTTCAAAATCATCTTCCTCTTATCTTACCAGTGGTGTGCGGTTCTATGCAAGAATTTTCTCAGAATGAGGTCTTGGAAAATGGGCGTGTTTTTGATACACTAGAGGAGAAATTTCGTGCGGCAGGGAAAGCCCTGTCACGAATCAGAATACATCGAAAAAGGAGAGTCACAACATGAAACGATATCAAAATGAAATCGTACAGGCGCGGATTTTGCCTGTGGAGGGCGAGTATCTCCGTACACGCTATTACTTAAAAGACGGCGCACCGACGGAAATCACCGTGGGTATGGGGGAGAACTGGAGTGTTCTCGCCTGTAAAGAGGCCTATGCCAAGGCGGTTAAGTGCGCCTTGGAACTGGGGTATGAGAGCTGTGTGTTTGACCTGACTGTGGCAACAAAACTGGGGCGTGAGGGTATCTTTGCCGCGGTAGAGGGCGTTTATGGCGGTGCATATCGCCAGAAGTTCACGCTGGAGAATTGCTGTGAGCCGAAGATTGCGGTCTATGCAGAGGGTGAGGGTTGGACGGACGAGGAACTGACCGCCGCAGTTGCACTGGCACGGGCGATTTTGCAGGTACGAAATCTGGTCAACCGTCCTGCGAACCTTTTGACACCGCAGTTGTTCGCCGTTGCACTGACGGATATGGCAAAGGAATTGCCGATTACGGTGCAGGTGTATGAGCGCGAGGAATTGGCAGAGCGTGGCTTGGGCGCGATGCTATCCGTGGGTGACAGCAGTGGCAATCCCCCTTGTTTGATTGTGTTGCGCTACAACGGCGCACCTAAGCAGGAGGAACGGCTTGGCTATGTGGGCAAGGGTGTCACCTGCGACAGTGGCGGATACTGCCTGAAAGCAGCGAACTCTATGGCAGGTATGAAAGGGGATATGGCAGGCGGTGCGGCGGTAGCTGGTGCAGTGTGTGCATTGGCGGCTAATGGGGTGAAAGTCAATGTCACAGCGGTGATTCCTGCCTGTGAAAATCGCATTTCTCCTACCAGCAGTCTGCCTGGTGATTTGGTGACTTCTTTCTCTGGACAGACCATCGAGGTGCTGAACACCGATGCCGAGGGTCGTCTGCTCCTGTGTGATGCGGTGACTTGGGCGATTCGTGAGGAGAAGGCAACCAAGTTGGTGGACGCAGCTACGCTGACGGGTGCTATCTACGCTATGCTTGGCCATGTGGCAACGGGTGTTATGACCAATGACGAGGCGTGGTTTGCCGCCCTGACGGCTGCGGCAGAGAAATCTGGCGAGCGATTCTGGCAGATTCCCACCTACCCTGAGTATGAAAAATTGATTGAGAGTGACTATGCCGATGTGCGGAACACGACCAAGAATGGCTGTGGTGCGATTGCGGCAGGTCTGTTTATCAAGCGGTTTACCGAGGAGCATCCGTGGATGCACTTGGATATCGCAGGCACGGCGGATAACAGCTCCCCTGTGTGGCAACATCAGGTCGGCGGTGCTACAGGCGCGGCTACAGCAACGCTGTACTATCTGGCGGAAAGTGTGGGGAAAACCGTATGACAGAACGGATTTTGGAAGTCTGCGTGGACAGTGTAGAATCCGCGATTGCGGCGGAACAGGGCGGTGCAACACGGCTGGAGCTGTGCGCCAATTTGATTATTGGTGGTACAACGCCCTCAGTGGCACTGTTTGATGCCGTCCGTGCAGCAGTAAAGATTCCTGTCAATGTTCTCATTCGTCCACGCTTCGGTGATTTTCTGTATACCGAGGCGGAATATGAGATTATGTGCCGTGAGATTGCACTGTTTGCCAACCGTGGCGCAGATGCAGTGGTGATTGGTGCCTTATGCGCCGACGGTACGCTGGACAGAGAGAAGATGCAGGGGATGATTGCTTCGGCGGATGGGATTCATGTGACGATGCACCGTGCGTTTGATGTGTGTCGCGATGCGATGGAAACATTCGAGGAAGCGGTGGCACTAGGGGTGGATACGATTCTCACCTCTGGACAGAAAGCGAATGCGTGGGAGGGGCGCGCCGTGATTGGCGCACTGCTTGAAAAAGCACAGGGCCGTGCCGATATCCTCATCGGGGCAGGTGTTTCGGCGGCAATGATTGCGGATTTCCGCCGTGCGTACCCGATGGCGCACGCGTTCCATCTGTCGGGGAAAACCATTCTGGACAGCGGTATGACCTACCGCAACGCAGAGGTTTCCATGGGATTGCCCGGTATCAGTGAATTTCAAGTCTGGCGCACCGAGGAGGGAGCCATTCGCAGTGCGAAAGAAGCTCTGATGCGCGACATATGAAACGGCCATTGCTGACCTTTGCACTGCCATTTGCTTTGGGAGTCTTTGCGACGCAGTATGTGTTGCCGCGTACATGGTGGCTGTATACCGCGGTGGCGATTCTGTTGCTGGGCTGTGTTACGGCATGGCTTGTCCGTGGTAAACGGGCACACGCACTGGTGATTGCGGTAGGTGTTGCACTCGGTATCGCGTGGATGGGGTGCTATGGTGCGCTGTTTCTTGCACCGATGGAAGAACTGCGTGGGACGGAGGTGACCGCTACACTGGAATTGTTGGATTACCCTGAACCGAACGCATATGGCACGCGATGTCTGGTGCGTGTCGAGGGAATATCGGGGAAAGTCATGTATTACGGCGATGATTCCTTACTCTCGCTCGTGCCCGGGGATACCTTGCGTGGTGTGGTGCGATGCTACAGTGCAACACAGGTCGGTGGTCGGGAGAGTACTTACTACACGGCGAAAGGTATTTTTCTACGGTTGTATCCTGTTGGAGAGATGGCGATAGCTGATAACGATGCACCGTCCCTGTGCTATCTGCCACAACGACTGAAAAAACAGCTGTGTGTTGCGGTAGAAGATATGTTTGATGACGAAATACGGGGATTACTGCTTGCCCTGTTGACGGGGGAGCGCGACTGGTTGTCAGAACAACAGACCACCGATTTGGAAGAATCTGGGTTGATGCACTTGACGGCAGTTTCGGGACTGCACTGCGGATTTTTGGTCGTACTGTTGAGCTTTCTGGTCTGCAACAACCGCTGGTTGCGTGTGTTGGTCGCGTATCCTCTCTTATTGGTGTACATGGTGGCGGTTGGATGTACCCCGTCCGTTGTCCGTGCCTGTGTGATGGTTGGACTGGTGGTTACAGCCCCACTGTTTGAACGGGAGAGTGATGCGCCAACCTCGCTCGGTGCGGCGGCGTTGGTAATTTTGCTTGCTAATCCGTATGCAGTTGCCTCTGTCAGTTTTCAACTCTCGTTTGCGTCCGTAGCTGGATTGCTCGCAGTTTCGCCACGGATATATGATGCACTGGTGAAGCGGATTCCGTGGAACAACCGCCATGTGTCGCAGTTGTGGAAAGCGTTTTGTGCTAGTGTAAGCGTGAGTCTTGGTGCGTTGGTGTTTACAGCTCCGATTAGCGCGTATTATTTCCGCACGGTGGCGGTTGTGTCGCCGTTAGCGAATCTCTTGGTGATGCCAGTGATGTCGCTGTTGTTCGCCTGTGCGCTGTTGTTGACACTGGCGAGTATGGTCGTCCCCGGGGTAACGCTGTTGGCGTTTGTGCCAGAACTGTTGGCGAAGTATGTGCTGTGGGTGGCTGGTATGTGTGCAAAACTGCCTGGACACGTGGTGAGCTTTGGCAGTTGGGCGGTGGTGATGTGGTTGCTACTGGTCTATGGTATGCTTGCAGTTTGCTTTTGTACCAAAGAGGGGTGGCGTACCTATGTGTTTGCCACTGTTTTGGCGGTCCTCTCACTCCGCGCCACACAGTTGTTGCCCATCAAATTGGTAGAGGAGAATCGCCTGACCGCGGTTGCCGTGGATGTGGGGCAGGGGGCGGCGACGCTTCTGCACTCGCACGGTGTCACGGCACTGGTGGACTGTGGCACGCACTATTCCCTGCGTGGGAGTGGTGCTGTCGTAGTGGATGCCATGCGACTGTACGGTTGGGAAACGCTCGACTATGTGGTGCTGACACACTACCATGCAGACCATGCTAGCGGTGTGGACGAGTTGTTGGCGCGTGTACGCGCAGAAGTGTTGCTGTTGCCGAGAGCATCAGATGAGGAGCGCGCCCTGCACGACGAGGTGATTGCCTTGGCACAGCAGTACAGTGTGACGGTGCGCTATGTCGATGAAGTGACGGCGTTGGAAGTGGGTCGTGCGGATATCACCGTGTATCCACCATTGACAGTTGGAGAAACCAACGAGGAGGGCCTGACCGTCCTGTGCAGTGCAGGGGAGTTTGATTTGCTCGTGACTGGCGATATGGGCAGTGTAGCGGAGCGTGTTCTCATTGACCGTTATACCCTGCCAGATGTCGAGGTATTGCTGGTTGGCCACCACGGAAGCAAATATGCCACATCGGAGGAATTGTTGCAGGAGATTTTGCCAGAAGTCGGCATTATCAGCGTGGGAGAAAACAACTATGGACATCCCACATTGGAAGCGATGGAGCGTATGGCATTTTATGGCTGTGCGTTGTATCGCACCGACTGGCAGGGAAATATCGTCATTCGGGTACACGAATGAGGTTGTGAGGAAAGGAAACACAATGGCTGGTAAGAAAAAGAATGACGGTACTGCTGGGTATGAAAAATTTCGTGCAGACCTAGAAAATGGTACGCTGGGGACGGTATACATCTTCCATGGCGAGGAGAGTTATCTCCGCGAGTATTATCTGACGCAGATGCGGAAACAGTTGGTGCCAGAGGGATTTGAGGAGTTTAACTATCACCGTCTGGAGGGGAAGAGCGTCACCGCACAGCTCTTGCAGGAGGTCTGCGAGGCGATGCCGATGATGGCACAGCGGACGATGGTACAGATTGTAGATTTAGACTTGTTCAAGATGAACGAGGAACAGCGGAATGGGGTCATCACGCTGTTGGAAGATTTCCCCGACTACTGTTGTCTGGTGCTGGTGTATGACCATGTAGAATATAAGCCGAACAAGACTTATAAAAAACTGTACAGCGCACTGGAGCGCGTAGCGCAGGTGGTACAGTTTGAGGAGCAGAGTAGAAGCGAGATTTTGAAGTGGATTTCGCGCCGCTTTAAGGCGACAGGCCATCGCATTGATGTCCCCACGGCAGAACATTTGATTTTTACCTGTGGCAGTCTGATGAACGATTTGATTCCTGAGATTGCAAAGATTGGCTCCTATGCGAAAGGGGAGTACATCACCAAGGCGGATATTGACGCGGTCGCCGCGCCAGTGCTAGAGGCACAGGTGTTTGAGATGACAGGCGCAGTGTCCCGTGGGGATTTCAACAAGGCGGCGGAGGTGCTGGGTTCGCTTCTGAAATTGCAGGAGGAGCCGTTTATGATTCTGGCACTCATCGGAAAGGAACTGCGGAAACTGCACACGGCGCGGATTGCCTTGGATACGGGGCGCGACCGCTTCTGGCTGATGGAACGATGGAATATGCGCTCGGACTATCCTGCAAAACTGTTGACAGAAAATGCGAAGCGTGTCAGCCGTGCGTGGTGTGCTGCGGCGGTGAAACGCTGTTACGAGGTCGATGTGCGGATGAAAAGCGTCGGTGGAGTAGATGGCGCGGATGAGTTGAAGTTGTTGTTGATGGAGTTGGCGCAGGGGGTACGGCGATGAGAACGATTCGTGAGGTCATTGTGGTCGAGGGCCGCTATGACAAAAACGCTCTGAAGCAGGTGGTCAATGCCACCGTGATAGAAACAGGTGGCTTCGGGGTGTTCAATGACAAGGAACGACTGGCACTTCTCAGACGGTTGGCGGCACAGCGCGGTTTGATTGTTTTGACAGACAGCGATGGTGCAGGGTTTGTTATCCGGAATTTTTTGAAAGGGGCGATTCCAAAGTCGCAGATTAAACACGCCTACATCCCCGATGTCTACGGAAAAGAACGGCGCAAATCTGCGCCGGGGAAAGAGGGAAAACTCGGCGTGGAGGGGATGCAACCTGCTGTCTTGTTAGAGGCATTGGAACACGCAGGTGCAACCTTTACCGATGGCGCAACGCAGGAAACACGCACCCCTGTCACCAAGGCGGATTTTTATGCGTTGGGGCTGACGGGGGGGCGGGACAGTGCCACGCGCCGTGCCACTCTGCTGAAAAAACTATCTCTCCCAGAACGCATGACCACCAATGCCATGCTCGAAGCGGTTAATCTTCTCTGTGGACGCGAACGATTGTGCGAACTCATGGAAGAAATTAACGCACTAACGAAACACCAAAATAGCGGAATAGAAAAGTTTTGAACAAAGAAAACCGAAATTATAGTTGTCTTTTTGGAGAAAATCATGTAGAATAAAAGAGATGGCTTTTCAGTTTTACCAATGTCATATTAAAAAGAAGAAAGGTTTTGACTATGGAAAATGTATTGATTACCGGTCGTACGCTGACACTTGATGAAGTGGCGGCAGTCTGCCGCAAGAACGCAAAGGTCGTTCTCTCCGATGAGGCACGCGAGAATATCCTTGCCTCCCGTCAGGTGGTGGACAAGCTGGTGGACGATGATGCCGTGGTGTATGGTATCACCACTGGTTTCGGTCGTTTCAGCAATGTGACCATTTCTCAGGAGGAGTGCAAGCTCCTACAGAAGAATCTGATTATTACCCATGCGGTCGGCGCAGGCGACCCCTTCCCCCGCGATGTTGCCCGTGGTATCATGTTGCTGCGTATTAACAATATCTCCAAGGGTTTCTCTGGTACGCGTCTGTGCGTGGTGGAAACACTGGTCGAGATGCTGAACCGTGGCGTGACCCCTGTTATCCCCGAGAAGGGTTCTCTGGGTGCCAGCGGTGACTTGGCCCCTCTGTCCCACATGGTTCTGCCCATGCTGGGTCTTGGTAAGGCGGAGTTTGAGGGCGAGGTGCTGGACGGTGGCGAGGCCATGAAGCGCGCTGGTATCCCCACCATCGAGCTGGTTGCCAAGGAAGGTCTGGCTCTCATCAACGGTACACAGGCGATGACCAGCGTAGGTTCTCTGGCTGTTTACGATGCCATCGAGATGATGAAGGTCGCTGATATCGCCGCCGCCCTGAGCTTTGAGGCAAACCGCGGTGTTATCGATGCACTGGACCCCCGTCTGCATGATGTCCGTCCCCACGATGGCCAGCGCGCTACTGCAGCAAACCTGCGTACTCTG
>JAZRID010000151.1:0-5976 GCA_045645125.1 Oscillospiraceae bacterium
AGACCCCAATGGCACTGTGGAGTCATGGAGCTACTACTGGTTGACAAAAATCGACACCAATGTCGTTGACCCCGATTCCCTCCTCCTCGCTGGCAGTATGTACCTCGACGAAGAAGGCTATCTGTACGAGGGAAATCATGCCTCCAACAAGCTCGTCTATGCCTTACGCTATGCGGATGGCAGCTATGATATTCTCGAAGAAACCGCATTCGGGGATGGATTTGAGGTACAGGGCTACCACAATACCGTGGAATATGCCATCTACGACTGGTATGTGACCAAGTATCAATTGGATTTACCGCTGTATGTCTTGGATTGGCGCGAGCGTCTGTCGGTATCCGACAGTTTTGAGGCAGGAAACTGGCCTGTCCACCGCTTTGACGGTGACGGCTGGTATCTCTATGTTCCTTTGGATACATGGAACTGGCCCACCAATGCCGAAATACCTTGTGTATTTACCTCTGCTTACTACACAGGTTCCACGCTGAAAGTTGATTACTTCGATTACACACTCGATGGATTGTCTGATGACCACCGCAAACAAGAGTTCACTTTAATCGACGAAGTAAATCAGATTTGGAGCCGAAACAGTGGCGGCGTTAGCACACGATATTACTGTTTTGCTGCACAGGACGGCGGTTGCTGGCGCATTACCATCGAGTGGATTGATGCTAACATCACCGATTACCCCTATATCGCCATTGAGCCACAACTGCTTCAACTGATGGCGGAGAGTTTTGTCCTCACCGTCCCAGTGAAAAATAGCCATGTAGAAGAAAACGGTATGCTATATGAGGACCTGTACAATCTGCCGTGGCGATGGGAACAAAGTTTTGAGGGAGTGCGCAACCCCATCCGCTTCCAACGCATGGACGGCACGCAGGAAAGCGCACTGGTGGTAGATGGCAATGTAATCTCCCTGTTTTCTGCTATGGCGACCCGCCTGAAACAGCCAGACGCTTCCCAGAACATCGCCACGCGCACCGATGGCGTTCGGATTACCTTTGACGACCAAGATGAACACTACCTTACCTTTTCCCGAACCGAAACCGCCCCCTGTGTGTATATCCAAGGCAAGGGGTTCGGGGTCGAGGAATCCGCGGTGGTTTATGAGCCACAGCTCTACCTCTATCTCACCGCGCTGGCGGAGAAAGAAAATACCCAACTCACCGACCTGGATGGGGATGGTGTGTTGGAGGTAATCCTGTGGCAGTATAGTTCGCACGATTTTGTCATTTATGACTACTACGACAGCGACTACCACCGCATCAGCACCAATCAAACCATCGGTTGTATGGCTTCGGACTTCACAGGGCTTATCGCCAATGTTCTGCCAGAATATAACAGCATGGTACAGGCACAGCGCGAGGATGGCTCTGTCAGCGTCTATCTCTATCAAGACGGTGTGTTTTCCTATGTGTGTCCCATCAGCGTAGCACTGGGCGAGCAAGATACTGCTTCCCCTATCACCTATTCCTACAGTAGCAACGGTTTTCTGTACGATTTAGGTGGACAACGCGCTATTGCCATCTGTGACGGTACACCAATCTCTCTCCCATTTGAGATAATGAATAAAAAGTTGAACCACAACGGATGGGAGATTGATTTGGTATTCGGGGTAGCAACCTATGAAAATGCTGTGGCGGCGATGTCCTATACGGAAGATTGCTCGGTTCATCCGATTGTCGGCAGTACTCGCTTCTTGGAACTTATCCTCGATGGCGGATATACCTATCTCATCGACCTCCAAAGCGGAGAAATTTTAGACCCCCTCGCTGTCTTGGAGCAAGAAAGTGCAGAACGGTTGAGTTTTGTCAACTTTTCACCAGATGGACAGTATGCCGTCATCTCCCACCACAGTGGGACAGTGTGCGTCTTACTCAACTGCACCACTGGCGAAGTCACGCCGTTACCCTATGCGGACGATATCTACTCCATCCACGGTATTTTTCTGGATGAAACACACATTCTGTTGACCTCGGCTTTCCAAGTAGGCACATCGAACGAGTTGACTATCCACAGAACGCGGTACGATATCGCCACGGGAACATTGACCGAACACCCAGAGGACAATGTGCTAGCCCTGCTTGATGACAGTCCAATGGCCTATATCTACGAGGACGGTCTTCTGGTGATTGTCGATTTGCTAAGCGGTCAACGCATGAAAACGAATTTCCACAAACAGCAGATTCAATGGGTGTTTTCTTGTCCCAATCATCGGGCGGCTGTTATCTCGGATGCTGTTATCTATCTGATTACCGAGAATGGAACTGCACAGGCTGTTTGCGAAGTACAACAACAGCAGTAAAAGGAACTGTAAATTTTTCAAAATATGCCACAGTAACGATTGACTGTGCATTTTTTAGCGGATATAATGGGAGAGCAATCAAAAAACATAGGAGGATATCCCCATGAAAGAAATCATTTCCACCACCAATGCACCTGCCGCTCTCGGCCCCTATTCTCAGGGCATCACCGCTGGCAACCTCACTATCACCTCTGGTCAGGTTCCCATTGACCCCGCTACTGGCGCAGTGGTCGAGGGTGGCATCGCCGAGCAGACCCGTCAGTCCCTGACCAATGTGCAGGCTGTTCTCGCCGCCGCTGGTCTGACCATGGAGAATGTCATCAAGACCACCGTGTTCCTGAAGGACATGAACGACTTCGCCGCTATGAACGAGGTCTATGCTACTTTCTTCACTGGCAATCCCCCCGCTCGCAGTGCCGTTGAGGTCGCTCGTCTGCCCAAGGATGTCCGCGTGGAAATCGAGGCTATCGCTGTTAAGTAAGCATAACCCCGACCAAAAAGCAACAACAGGGAGTATTGCGCGTGTGATGCAATACTCCCTGTTATTATGTAAAGATAGATTACTTTCTCCAGTTGACGGGATAGCCGTTCTGCTCCAAGTTACGCAGAATGTCCTCTGCATGGCGACGGTCTCTGGTTTCCACCGTCAAATTCACGATACAGGCATTGACCTCGGACTGGTAGTCCTCACGGTCGTGGTTGATGGACAGGATGTTAGCGTTGTTCTGTGCGATGAGTGTCAGCAGGCAGTTCAGCTCGCCAGGCTTATCGACCACCTTGGTGGTGATATTGGTGATACGACCGCACTTGGTCAGACCCTTGGTGATGATACGGGACAGGGTGGTGACATCGACATTACCACCAGAAACCAGACAGACGGTTTTCTTGTCGGCGGTGCTGACCTTGCCAAACAGGATGGCGGCAACGGTGGTAGCACCTGCGCCCTCAGACACAATCTTCTGGTCCTCCATCAGCGTCATAATGGCGGCGGCAATTTCGCTGTCCTTGACGGTGACAACCTCATCGACATACTGCTCGCACAGTGCGAAGGTCAAATCACCAGGGACTTTAACGGCGATACCGTCTGCGATGGTGGACACGGAGGACAGCTCCGTAATCTTACCGTTGTTACGGGAAACCCACATGGATGCCGCACCCTCTGCCTGTACACCGATGATACGGCAGGAGGGCTTGAGGTGCTTCACGGCACAGGCGACACCAGCAATCAGACCGCCGCCGCCGATGGGGACAATAATCTGCTCCACCTCGGGCAACTGCTCCAGAATCTCCAGACCGATGGTACCCTGACCAGCCATCACATAGGGGTCGTTGAAGGGATGGGCAAAGGTATAGCCCTTTTCCTCGCACAGACGCTTTGCCTCAGCGGCGGCATCATCGTACACACCGGGGACAAGCACGACCTCTGCACCGTAGTTCTTGGTGGCCTCAATCTTGCTGATGGGCGCGCCAGCAGGCATACAGATAACGGACTTCATGCCGAGCTTGGTGGCGGAGAGGGCGATACCCTGTGCGTGGTTGCCAGCGGAACAGGCGATAACACCGCGCTCACGCTCCTCTGCGGACAGAGTACGCAGTTTGTTGTACGCACCGCGCAACTTAAAGGCACCGGTCAACTGCAAGTTTTCACACTTAATATATACATTCTTTCCAAGGGTTTTGGTGGGGTTCAAGGGGGTAACACGGGCGACATCTTTCAGTGCTTCGCGTGCTTCCTGAATCATTTGTAAAGTCAACATCGGACAATTCCTCGTTTCCTGTTAATATGTGGGATATTGTACTAAGATTTTGCACATACCGCGCAGTTTCATTATAAGACATCGGCAAAAAAATACAATCCCCCTGTGAAAATATTTTTCACCAGTTGACAACCACTTCTCGCTATAGTATATTTTTATGAGAACCATATTATTTCAAGGGTTTTGTGGCTCTTTTTATTTTCAATTAGGAGGCTATTATGAGCGAATTGAAGCGCACCCCTCTCTATGATGTCCATGTGGCAGCAAACGCTTCCATGGTGGACTTTGGCGGATGGGAAATGCCCATCCAGTACCCTGAGAAAATCGTGGCTGAGCATCTGTTCACCCGTGCTAACTGCAGTCTGTTTGATGTTTCCCACATGGGTCACATCATTGTCAGCGGCCCCGACCGCCTGAAGTTCCTGCAGCGTGTGCTGACCAGCAATGTCGCTGCTCTGGCTGTCGGTCAGTCCCAGTACTGCATTATCTCCGACGATAACGGCCACGCTATCGACGATGCGTATGCCTATCGTTTCGAGGAGGACACCTACCTCGTCGTTATCAACGCATCCAATACCGATAAGGACCTGGCACACTTCAACACCGTCATCAAGGATTATGACTGCACCATCACCGACATCACCAAGAGCCACTGCATCATCGCTGTGCAGGGCCCTGGCAGTGATGCCATCCTGCATGTCCTCTCTGGCGGTAAGGAGATTACCCCCGCTAAGCGCAACGCTCTGAACACCGTTGAGCTGGAAGGCCGCACCGTTTGGGCTGCTCGTACTGGTTACACTGGCGAGCCCATGTGCTATGAGCTGTTCGTCAAGAGCGAGGAGGCTGTCAGCCTGTGGAATCGTCTGGTCGAGTTGGGTGCTAAGCCCGCTGGTCTGGGCGCACGCGACACCCTGCGTATGGAGGCTTGCCTGCCCCTGTACGGCCACGAGTTCGGTGAGTCCCCCGACGGCAAGGAGTTCCCCATCTTCGCAATGCCCATGGCTCGCTTCGCTGTCAGCTTTGCTGAGGAGAAGGGCGACTTCATCGGCCGTGAAGCTCTGGCTAAGCAGTACGCTGCATTCAAGGCCATCAACGAGGGTGACCTCTCCAAGGTGGAGGACCTGCCCTACCGCACCCAGGCTATCGCTCTGATTGACCGTGGTGTTATGCGTGGTGGCATGGAGCTGTATCGTGGCGAGGAGCATATCGGCTGGATTACCAGCGGTACCATGGTCCCCTACCACACCGAGAACGGCAGTGCAAACCGCTCCTTGGGTATGGCTTACATGAAGAGCGATGTCAAGGAAGGCGACGAGATTTCTGTCGATGTCCGTGGCAAGCGTCTGAAGGCTCGCGTGGTGAAGAACCACATGCGTATCGAGGGCAACTTTGTCCGCCCCGTTATCCATCAGTAATCCCCTAGCAACTGCAATTCCATATACAAAAAATATTACATATCAGGAGGAACACTATCATGAATCATCCCGCTGAACTGAAGTATACCAAGGACCACGAGTGGATCAAGTATGAGGGCAATGTTGCCGTCATCGGTATCTCCGACTACGCACAGGACGCTCTGGGCGACCTGGTCTTCGTCAACCTGCCCCAGATTGGTGACGCTGTTACCGCTGGCGAGGCTTTCGGTGATGTCGAGTCCGTTAAGGCCGTTTCCGACCTGAACAGCCCTGTCACTGGCGTTGTCTGCGCTATCAACGAGGAGCTGGTCGATTCTCCCGAGCTGCTCAACAGCGATTGCTACGGCGCTTGGATCATCAAGGTCGAGAACGTGACCGATGAGGAAGAGCTGCTGGACAACGTCGCTTACGAGGCATTCTGCGCCGAGGAGGGCTAATTAATGGGAAGCTATATCCCTTCCACTCCGGCAGAGCGTCTTGAAATGCTCAAGGCCAT
>JAZRID010000152.1:0-2119 GCA_045645125.1 Oscillospiraceae bacterium
CCGTCAGACCGTCTGCCAGTGTTGCTTCGGCGGCATTTTCCTCTGGTACATATAGCTCGCGGATGCCACAGCGCACCGCCGCCAGTGCCATCGGCAGTGTTCCGACAACGGGACGCAACGCGCCAGTGAGGGAAAGTTCCCCCAGAAAGGCGGCGTGTTCCGATGGCGGTGTAATGTCCCTCTGTGCGGCCAAAATGCCCAATAGGATGGGCAAATCGTAGACAGTTCCCTCTTTTTTAAGGGCGGCAGGGGCGAGATTGATGGTGATGCGTGAGACAGGGAATTTTGCCTGACACGCACGAATGGCGGCGCGGACACGCTCGCGGGATTCTTTTACCGCCGCGTCGGGTAGCCCGACGACATCGAACGCAGGGAGACCACCGTTAAGCGCACACTCCACTTGTACTTCATACCCTGTGATGCCTCGTAATCCGAGGGAACGAATTGTATTGACCATAGGAATCTCCTCCCTGCTTTTGTCTGCATTGGACGATTTTAGTCTAGTGTACCATAGTATCTCGGTTTCGCAAAGGCATGAAAAAAACACAAAAATCAAAATGTAGATTGTATCAATTGTCAAAATTTCAAAATTTGCCGAAAAAACCAGAATGGTACATTTACATGGGGCGGATTTCGTGCTATATTATATCTGTATGAGTACCGCATATTGCGCCATGCGGAGTGCAACGGCTTCCATCGGCGCAAGAGCAGTATCAAATATTCAGGAGGAGCTATTTATATGGCAAGAAAGTTTAAGTCCATGGACGGTAACAACGCCGCGGCGCATGTCTCCTATGCGTTTTCCGAGGTTGCTGCAATCTACCCGATTACACCGTCCAGCCCCATGGCTGACCTGGTTGACCAGTGGTCCGCCAATGGTCTGAAGAATATCTTCGGTACCCAGGTCAAGGTTGTTGAGATGCAGTCCGAGGCCGGTGCAGCTGGTGCTGTCCACGGTTCTCTGGGTGTCGGTGCTCTGACCACCACCTACACTGCTTCTCAGGGTCTGCTGCTGATGATTCCCAATATGTACAAAATCGCCGGCGAGCAGCTGCCCACTGTTTTCCATGTTTCCGCCCGTACCGTTTCTACCCACGCCCTGAACATCTTCGGTGACCACTCCGATGTTATGGCCTGCCGCCAGACTGGTTTCGCTATGCTGGCTGAGGGCAATGTTCAGGAAGTTATGGACCTCTCTCCCGTCGCTCACCTGGCCGCTATCAGCGGTAAGGTTCCCTTCATCAACTTCTTCGATGGTTTCCGTACCTCCCACGAGATTCAGAAGGTCGCTGTTTGGGACTTCGAGGACCTGAAGGATATGTGCGATATGGAGGCTGTTGAGGCATTCCGCAAGCACGCACTGAACCCCGAGCATCCCGTCACCCGTGGTTCCCACGAGAACGGCGATATCTTCTTCCAGCACCGTGAGTCCTGCAACAAGTTTTACGATGAGCTGCCCGCAGTCGTCGAGAAGTACATGGGCAAGGTCAACGAGAAGCTGGGCACCAACTATCAGCTGTTCAACTACTACGGCGCACCCGATGCTGACCGTGTGATTATCGCAATGGGCTCCATCTGCGATGTCACCGAGGAAGTTATCGACTACATGAACGCCCACGGTGAGAAGGTCGGTCTGATTAAGGTCCGCCTGTATCGTCCCTTTGCTGCTGACCGTCTGCTGGCTGCTATCCCTGCAACCTGCAAGAAGATTGCAGTTCTGGACCGCACCAAGGAGCCCGGCGCACTGGGCGAGCCCCTGTATCTGGATGTCGTCACCGCGCTGGCTAACGCTGGCATGAACGATGTCACCGTCATCGGTGGTCGTTACGGTCTGGGTTCCAAGGATACTCCCCCCTCCAGCGTGTTCGCTGTCTATGAGGAGCTGAAGAAGGATGCTCCCAAGCGTCAGTTCACCATCGGTATCGTGGACGACGTCACCAACCTGTCCCTGCCTGAGGTTCCCGCTCCCAACACCGCCGCAGAAGGCACCATCGAGTGCAAGTTCTGGGGTCTGGGCGGCGACGGTACCGTCGGTGCAAACAAGAACTCCATCAAGATCATCGGTGACCACACCGACAAGTTCATTCAGGCATACTTCCAGTATGACTCCAAGAAGACC
>JAZRID010000153.1:0-1693 GCA_045645125.1 Oscillospiraceae bacterium
TGCCCATTGCTCTGCTCGGTATCATCTGCAGTGCCGTGGCACAGCTCGGCGATTTGAGTTTTTCTCTCATCAAGCGCGAGTTCGGCATCAAGGAAGTCGGATCGTAGCCATGTCGTTCTGTGAGCCAAGGAGTTGAATTACTAAGTTGTCTTCCTAAGACGGCTTGGCCTCCGACTTCTACCTGCCCATTGCTCTGCTCGGTATCATCTGCAGTGCCGTGGCACAGCTCGGCGATTTGAGTTTTTCTCTCATCAAGCGCGAGTTCGGCATCAAGGACTATGGTACGCTGTTCTTAGCACACGGCGGTGTATTGGATCGTTTTGACAGTGTTATTTTTGTTGCACCTGTGCTATCATCGTTAATGCTTGCATTTTTGTAAAGGAGGTTCTTAAATGACGAAAGCAATTTCCCTGCTCGGTTCCACGGGCTCCATTGGTCGTCAAACACTGGATGTCTGTGCAGAATTGGGCATCCGTGTCGAGGCGTTGACAGCGCACAGTAATATTGACCTTCTCGAGCAACAGACGAGGCAATGGATGCCTCGTCTGGTCGTACTTTATGAGGAAACGGCCGCCGAGGAATTTCGCAACCGCATCTCTGATTTGTCGATTCCTGTGTTATCCGGTGTGGACGGCCTCATAGCGGCGGCATCCCTGGACGAGAGCGATACCGTTGTAACGGCGGTGGTCGGTATGGTCGGTCTGCGTCCCACACTCGCCGCCATTGAGAAAGGCAAGCGGATTGCCCTCGCCAACAAGGAAACGCTGGTCTGCGCTGGTGAACTTGTCATGCAGGCGGCACGGCAGTACGGGGCAGAGATTATCCCTGTGGACAGTGAACACTCTGCGATTTTCCAGTGTCTACAGGGCTGTCACAGTGCTGAGGAGGTCAAGCGGTTGATTTTGACTTGCTCTGGCGGTCCGTTCTTCTCCATGACCAAAGAGGAAGTTGACAAAAAGACCAAGGCGGATGCCTTGCGTCATCCCAACTGGAAGATGGGCGCAAAAATCACCATCGACTGTGCCACGCTGATGAATAAGGGTCTGGAGTTCATTGAGGCCATGCGCCTCTTTGCCATCCCTGCCGAGCAGATTTCCGTCGTCATCCATCGGCAGAGTATCATTCACTCCATGGTCGAGTATCGGGATGGCTCGGTTATCGCACAGATGGGAACGCCCGATATGCGTCTGCCCATCCGCTACGCCTTGACCTATCCTGCGCGCGCCCACTCTCCGCTACCGCCCCTCGATTTGCTCACCTGTCCGCCCCTGACTTTCCACGAACCCGATACCACGGTGTTTCCTGCACTGCGTCTGGCGATGGACTGTGCCAAAATCGGCGGTACCAGTTGCGCCATTCTCAACGGTGCGAACGAGGAGGCCGTCGGCCTGTTCCTGCGCGACCAGATTTCGTTCGGACAGATTCCAGAGTTGGTGTCCCACGCACTGAATACCATCCCTGTGAAATATAACGCACAGCTCTCTGATATACTGGAAGCAGACAGATGCGCTCGTCTGTGCGTCAGAGAGCGTTGTTAAGTAGAATCCCAATAGAAAGGTTAGCCTAAATTATGTATATCATCATCGCAATTCTGCTGTTTGGTGTGTTAATCGCCACGCACGAGTGGGGACACTTCATCGCCGCGCGCCTGTGTGGTGTGACCGTCCATGAGTTTGCCATCGGTATGGGGCCA
>JAZRID010000154.1:0-1531 GCA_045645125.1 Oscillospiraceae bacterium
GAGATGATGAAGGTCGCTGATATCGCCGCCGCCCTGAGCTTTGAGGCAAACCGCGGTGTTATCGATGCACTGGACCCCCGTCTGCATGATGTCCGTCCCCACGATGGCCAGCGCGCTACTGCAGCAAACCTGCGTACTCTGCTCGCCGAGAGTGGCAATACCACCCGTCAGGCAGAAATCCGCGTACAGGATGCCTACTCTCTGCGCTGTGTGCCCCAGGTACACGGAGCAAGCCGTGATGCTATCAACTACATCAAGTCCAAGGTTGAGATTGAAATTAACTCCGTTACCGACAACCCCATCATCTTCAAGGAGACCATGCAAGGTATCTCCGGCGGTAATTTCCACGGTCAGCCTATGGCACTGCCCTTCGATTTCTTGGGTATCGCACTCGCAGAGCTTGCCAATATCTCTGAGCGTCGCATGGAGCGTCTGGTCAACCCCGATTTGGGCGGTTTCCCTGCATTCCTCGTCAAGAACGGTGGTCTGAACTCCGGCTTTATGATTGTGCAGTATTCCGCCGCCGCTCTGGTCAGCGAGAACAAGGTGTTGGCACACCCTGCCAGCGTCGACTCCATCCCCTCCAGTGCTGGTCAGGAGGACCATGTCAGTATGGGTACTATCGCGGCGCGTAAGGCCGCTGAAATCCTCGCCAATGTCCGCCGTGTTCTGGCGATGGAGATGATGTGCTCCTGCCAGGCCATTGACTTGGCTGGCAACGCCGACAAGCTGGGCAAGGGTACCAAGCCTGCCTATAACGCTATCCGCAAGGTGTGCGCTACACTGGAGGATGACCGCCCCCTGTATGAGGATATCAACAACTGCGAGAGCGTGCTGATTGACCGCACGCTGCTTACCGCTGTTGAGAATGCCACTGGCACTATCGCCATGTCTATGTAAATCACTTGCCGCCCTCGTTTGTGGGGGCGCAACAAAAATATTTGAGGAGGAATTACCAACATGGATTTGAATGCCAAGATTTTCGAGCTGGACAGCGTTCTGCCCGAATATCCCGAATTTGAGCCGGGTATTCGTCGCGCACCCTACCGTGAGTCCAAGCTGAGCGAAAACGATAAAGAGTTGGCTATCGCCAACGCACTGCGCTATATCCCCAAGGAGCACCATCGTCAGATGGCCGAGGAGTTTGCCAAGGAGCTGGAGGAGCACGGTCGTATCTATGGCTACCGCTTCCGTCCTGCTGGCAATCTGCACGGCAAGCCCATCGACGAGTACAAGGGCAACTGCATTGAGGGTAAGGCATTTCAGGTGATGATTGACAACAATCTGGATTTTGCCGTTGCACTGTACCCCTATGAGCTGGTTACTTACGGTGAAACGGGTCAGGTGTGCCAGAACTGGATGCAGTATCAGTTGCTCAAGAAATATCTCGAGGCACTGACTGATGAGCAGACGCTGGTTGTCATGTCTGGCCATCCTCTGGGCCTGTTCCGTTCCCACAAGATGGCACCCCGTGTCATCATCACCAACGGTCTGATGGTTGGCCTGTTTGACAATCTGGACGGCTTCAACC
>JAZRID010000155.1:0-1476 GCA_045645125.1 Oscillospiraceae bacterium
CCGGGATGAAAATTGTAGTAATTTCCGGGCAGATGCTCCATCAACTGCAAATCCCCCCGTAGTATCTCCTCCGCCAAGGCGCGGATTCCCTCATCTTTGGAACAGGGATTCATAATATAGGGCGCATGGGCAACGATAGGACCAAATTGGTGTTCATGCAGTAAGGCATCCAATTTCCCCAAGTCCACAGGGTCAATCGCCTTTGCCTTTGCCCCACGCGGATTCCGCACAAAACACTGTAGGGTATCGGCACCGATTTTTAATGCCGTCTGTCCCATCTTATAAAATCCTTGCGAGGAGGATAGATGCGCTCCGAAATAGGCCATTATCTGCTCTCCTTTACATATGCTATCAATGTTGCACGGTCATTGGGGAGTGTTTCATCCATGACCAACGACAACAGTTCTTCCAGTGTATCGCCAATCTGTTTCCCTTTCAAACCTAGTGCCAGTAAATCATTCCCTTTCACCGCCAGTTGGGAAAGGGAAAAACAGTGTCCCGATGCCAACTCTACCTGTAGCAGTTGTTCCCACTGGTCAAGCAACTCCTGTCTGCTCCGATACGTTGGCGACTGCGCCAAATTATCCGCACGCTTGACTGCAAGGAGCAAGCGCAAAGTTTCCTCGCCATAGCGCGACAGGTTGCGCCGTACCGCGCGGTTGGTGAGAGCCAATTCGCTGTCATGCCGTTCTACCAGCGTCAAAATTTGCTGTTTACTGCGGTTATCGAACCGCAGACGCTCCATAATCGCTTTTGCCTTTTCGACACTCTCGCGGAAATGTCCATAGAAGTGTCCTGTACCGTTTTCATCTACGGTAAAAGTAGTCGGTTTTCCCAAATCGTGCAACAGCATGGTCCAGCGCAAAATTGGGGTATTCTCCACCGCCTCTACAGAACGCACCGTATGCTCCCACACATCGTAGATATGATACTTGCTTCTCTGGTCAAAGCCGACACACGGCAGAATCTCTGGCAGGAACACACCGATGACATCTGGGTATTCCAACAGCACGGGCGCGACATACTGCCCACACAGCACCCCTGTCATTTCTACATACAGACGCTCTACGGCGATATTTTGTAACAACGGCGCACAGCGGTGAATCGCCTCACTCGTCTGCGGTTCCAGAGAAAAACCGAGCCGTGCAGCAAAACGCAGGCCGCGCATGATACGCAACGCATCCTCGCCAAACCGCGCCGCAGGATTGCCCACCGCGCGGATGATGCCAGCGGACAAATCCTTTTGCCCATCCCACGGGTCGTACACATTCCCGCGTAAATCCATCGCCATCGCATTGATGGTATAGTCGCGCCGTGCGAGGTCCTCACACAGCGAAGTGGTAAACTCCACCGACTCTGGACGGCGGTTGTCCAGATACTCTCCATCCCGTCGATAGGTCGTAATCTCCACACCCCGACCACCGCCGACCGTGACCGTACCGTGCTGTAACCCTGTCGCAACGGCATGGGGGGCAA
>JAZRID010000156.1:0-5860 GCA_045645125.1 Oscillospiraceae bacterium
GATGCAACACGGTTTCCGAGAGCGTGATTGCTTCAAGTAAGTCCTTGTGTTCCCCAGTTTTAGAGAGGGCAAGGGCTAACTCCGTTTCCAGTTCGTCGTCTGCGGGAAAAGTTTTTAAGGCGTTTCGCAGTACTTCGATGGACTTATCCCACTGCTCTTGTCGCTCATAGTGAAGGGCTTCTGTGAAGATAGCGTTTCGTAGTTCCGCACTGCGGATTTTGTTCATCCCGACTAAATCATCCAGTGTAATGGTGAAATAGTTGGCGATGACAGGCAGTAACTCAAGGTCAGGGTAGCATATTCCAAGTTCCCATCGTGAAACGGACTGACTGGATACACCAAGTATCTCGGCAAGTCGCTCCTGTGTGATACCGTGTTGACACCGTAGTTCTTTTAACTTCTCTCCAATTTGCAATTTCATAGCATCCTCCTGTTTGTATAAAAGTCTGACCCTCTGATGTTATTGTATCAGAAATGACTGTGTACACAATATCACGATTGGAGAGAGTTTCTCACGGAGGGTGTGATTTTACGGTATGTCGGTCAGCCAGTAGTTGCCAGTATCTCGTGCCATGATTTTCTCGCTAATCATATCGCGCCGAATGGTACAGAAGTCATCATGGAATGTTTGGATGATGGCATTGACTTCTGGCTCGGTGTAGATTCTTCCGTGTTCAAAAGATTTTGCAATTTCCTCCAAAATGATTCGCTCTTTCTTGCGCTGTGTAGGGATGGATTTGAGTTTTCCGTATACAAAGAACGCATCAATGACACGGCGACGATACGCTTCATCTCGTTGCGCTTGGAGCGTGGCTTCATCGGATTCTTCTTGGATGATGGTTAAGATAGTGGTAGTAAAGATATCTCTGCACAGAGAGTACATCGTATAGTACTGACTTTTATACGATGTTACCGCTTTCGCTTCGGTCAGCTTCTTTAAGTGAAAGGAAACCGTGGATGGGGTGATACCGAGGCGTTCCGCAAGACGCTCCACATACATATCTTCGATGGCGAGCGATTTCAAAATCTGTAGGCGAGATTTATCAGCCAGACATTTGAATAGCTGAATGGCATCGGTTTCAGTCATGCGTTATCCCCCCAGATTTCCGTAAATTTAGCAGTAATCTCCTGTACTACGGCGAGTTTCGTCGTTTCAATCTGCATTTTTACAACATCATCGTGCTGCTTTGCGGTTTCGTATGTGGTGTGCCAACTGGTTGAGATGTGTTCGACCCGTTTCAAAAAGAAGTCACGCACTGCCTCCGCGTTCTCTCCGCAGGTATCAACCGCTACGCCGAAAATGCTGCGGAAAATATGATACACATTGGCGCGGATTTTCTCAAAGATTGCCTCGTCTTTGCGTGCATCAACAATCAATCGTTTCTCCTGTTCGGCGCAGTGGGCAATCTGCGTATCAAAGTATGTTGTGAATTGCTCAATTTTGTGTTTCATTCTGAATACCTCATTTTTTTGTCCAATGGTGGAAAGCATATGGGTTCAAGTGGGGGAGAGCATCCTTGAACTGATTCTATATATATCAAATTAAATTCAAAATGTCAAGATTTATTTTTATAATCATCAAATTAAAATAAGCAAAAAACAGCGAACCAGAAAACCCGATTCGCTGTCATTTTGTTTGCGGTGTAGAAATTGTTGGAAAACACAGAAAATTCAGTTGACTTTCTTTTCAAAACATAGACAATTCTCTGCACCAGCAGGACTTCCAAAATAGTCAATTTCCTGGTACCCCAAGGAGAGATACAGTGCTTTGGAATCACTGGTGGTTCTGGCGGTTTCGAGAATAATATGACAGTATCCTGCCTGTGCAATGCTACCTTCCAGTTTTCGGATGATGGCAGATGCAACGCCTTGGCGACGGTATTCGGGCATAACAAAAATGCGCTTAACTTCTGCGGTTGTTTGATTCACACGCTTCCAGCAACCACAACCTATGGGAATTTCATTATCATAGGCAACAATCAGGCATACCATATTTTCTGGGCGATTTGCTTCTGCATAGCGAAGCTGAACATCGCCCACCAGTGTGAAATAGTATTCATCTAGCTTTTGCGCCAGCATCAGGTAATCTGTATTTCTGGCATCAACAAAACGAAGCTCCAAGATGATTCTCCTTTGTGAAAAAGTCTGGCTGCCGTGAATCCACAGCAGCCAGTTTTTAAGATTATATTACTTTTCCTCGTTGGCGTAGGGTTCCAAGAAAGCGTGGAAGTGACGCATGGGCAGGGTACGACCCTGTACAATACGCATATTGGGGATGGACTCGCGGTCTTCGTACAGCTCCTTGACAGCGGCGATGACATAGTCCAAGTGCTCCTGATTCAGCTGGCTACGGTTGACAGCGAAGCGAACCACATTGCACAGCTCCTCCTGCTGTTCGGGAGTCTTCAGGTCGTACTCCATGGAGTAGTCACCCAGCTCGGAAGTGCGGATACCATAGCGACGAATCAGTTCGATGGAGAAGCCCTGACCAGCGAAAGTATCGTGGCCGCGCTTGTTATCAAAGAACTCCGTCATGTTGATGTAGACACCGTGACCACCGGCGGGCAGAATAACACCCTTGACACCGGCCTTATAGAAGCCCTGTGCCAGATATTCGCACTGCTGAACGCGGGCTTCCTGATAGTTGAAGTTGCACTCCTCATAGAGGCCTGCTGCCAGAGCCATGATATCACGGCCAGACATACCACCATAGGAGTCATTACCATAGCAGGAAATCTGCTTGACCTTCAGCAGAACACCGACATCGGTCTTGACGGTGCCATCCTCGTTAAAGTCGGAGAACTTCTTCCAGAAACGACCCTTGTCGCGGAAAGCGAGCATACCGCCCATGTTGGCATGGCCGTTCTTCTTGGCGGACATGGTAAAGCCGTCGCAGTAGGAGAACATCTCGGTTGCAATCTCAGCGATGGACTTGTCGGCATAGCCTTCTTCGTTCACCTTGATGAAATAGCAGTTCTCAGCCCAACGAGCAACATCGAACATGAAGGGGATGTCGTACTTCTCGGCGACCTTTGCGGTTTCACGGATAGACTTCATAGAGACAGCCTGACCGCAAACGGTGTTGTTGGTGATGGTGGTGTAAATCAGAGGAACATTCTCGGGACCAACAGCCTCAATCAGCTGCTCCAGCTTAGCGACATCCATATCGCCCTTGAAGGGGTTCTTCTCATACACGCCGCCTTCGGGAACTTCGTACAGCAGTTCCTTGTTGTACAGGTTACGAGGAATGGAACCCATCTGCTTGATGTTACCTTCGGTGGTATCGAAGTGACCGTTGGAAGGAATGGTAAAGACCTTACCAGGATGGCGTTCTGCCATAATCTTCTTTACCATCTCGAACAGGACGGACTCAGCGGCACGGCCCTGCTGAATGATGAAGGTGTTAGGACGCTCCAGCTGTGCGGCACCGCCGTTAAACAGACCGCCTTCGTATTCGCACAGATACAGCTCATCCATCAGCTTGTCGATATCGGTGCAGTCGGTACGGACCAAGTCAATGGACTTCTTCCAGTTCTTCTCGCCACCGCGCTCGAAGATGTCACGGAATGCGTCCAACAGGACATAGTAGCCCTTGTTGCGGCCGTATGCTTCGTCGCCGAGGAACATGGTAGCCCACTGGACATCCGTCATTGCGGTGGTACCAGAGTCGGAGAGCATGTCGACAGTCAGCATACCTGCGGGGAATGCAAACTCATTGTAGTGGGTAGACTTCAGAGCACGCTCACGCTGCTCGACAGTAACCTCGGGGATGTTGCGGGTGACATAGGTGTAAGAGCGAGGAGTTTTTACATTCAGGGGATATTCTTTTGCCATAATACCTTAACCTCCGTTTATAGTTAGAGGATACTCCGGTCATCGACAATCGGACAATGTATCCGCTTTCTTCGATTGGCGGACAGTACCAGTATCGCATTTTTTGCGACAATGAAATGATATCATGTTAGAATTTATGTGTCAATTAAATAAAACGAGTTTTTCCAGCATTTTTCTCGAAAAATGGGTTTCTCAGTTTGGAAAGGCTCTGCAGTATCAAGGCTTTTCGGAGAATACCATCACGCAATTGGATAGGATGATTCTCTTATTGGTTGAAAATCGTATGGAATCTATAACTCCAACGGATTGATACCGAGCGTCTTGCAGATACGAATGACGATATCAAATGACGCACCGCCAATACTGCGGGAGAGTACGGTCATCAGTGTACTGTACGGAATATCTGCTTCATGGGCAAACTGACGCAGACTGGTATAGTGGTCCAGAATCAGATTCCGAATCTTTTATTCCGCATGGAAACTGGCGGAAATTTCAGCCCTTTTCTGTAATGATTATCCCTTATTTCCCTTGTATTTTCAAGGGGCAAAAGTGGCGAAAACCAGCTAAAATCAAGGAGTTCGAACAGGGTGCCAGAACGCCTCAAAAACCGGAAAAATGAGGGATATTGGGGAGAACGGGGAGAATTTTGGGGAGAACTTTCTTCCCCTTCAAACCGTGATTTTACTTGCTGTTTGAACTTGTTATTACGAATGAAACACCTGCTTCTACTGTTGACCGAAATACTGCAAAGAGGTGTAACTAATGATTACTGAAAAATACTGTAAAGAGATCTTACGGCAATATCCAGAGTACATAACCAAGGATCAGATGTACCGGATCTGCCATATCAGCAAGAAAACCTGCGCGTTCCTGTTGGAAAGTGGTCGGGTCCCCTGTATCGACACCGGTAAGAAAACCCATCGTTTCAAAATTAAGACCACCGATGTCATCCAGTATCTGCGTGATCGTGACGATTACCCGGAACTATTCAAAGCGCCGGATGGTTTTTATAAAAAGAATGGCTGCAAAAAAGCCCCCTCTTTCGATGATGTGTTTACCGCAAATGACCTTATGGTATAATATCCAAAACACACAGTAGAGAGGATCTTGCACATGGCAAAAACTATGTCCGCATTTTATGATATGCCCCCATGGATGCAGAAGATGGAGAATCTGCAGCGACAACTTGAGGCGTTTACAAAGCCTCTGTCTTTTATCCATGATGATGCGTTGAATGCAACCAAAAATATAGCTGCGGCACTTGATAGTTCAGCATTGCGTGAGGCAAGTATGTTGGCACAAGCGTGTACCCCGGGCATGATTAAAATGATACAGCAAGAGCAACTGCTGATGTCCAAGCTGTATCCTGACGGGATTGCGAAAACGCTTCAAAAAGAACAGGCGTTGATATCAAAGATTTATTCCCCCGGGATGATGAAAATGCTGCAACAGCAGCAACAACTGCTGAATGAATTTGCTCCGTTGACTGATCTGTGTTCAAAGATAGCTGGGCAAATACCAAGCTGGACCCAATCATTATTTGATACAACGGCGTTTCAGCGCGAGGAGTTGTGGTTTGCCAGAGCGCAAGGTGTATCCCGTTGGGCAGATGCACTTGACCGTATTTCTGAAATAAATGTGCCATACGAATTGGAACCGGATGAAATAGAGGAGTTGTCTGACGAGGAAAAGCAACTCCTGACAGTGGAAGCGTCTTCTATTGTCGCAGACAGTGGAAACTGGGAAGAACGGTTTATAGCGAGTGTGAAAAAGTACGAAGAAGTACATCCATTTTGGGCTGCTGTACTAAAGTATCTGATCTTCAGTATTTTTCTCGCCTATATTCTGAATGCGGGCATTTCAAAGATTGGCGAGGCAATAAAACCAACCAGAATGTATGAAGACACCACTCCATCATCTCAGGTCATATACCATATTGAGCAGCATCAGACGCTGATTATTGTCGATCGCTCTCCGCGGTACTATTATGTGGTAGAAACAAAAGCCGATGATCAACAACTCAAAA
>JAZRID010000157.1:0-1519 GCA_045645125.1 Oscillospiraceae bacterium
TCGATATCCAGTCGGGAAACGGTGTGCGTGTAGGTGGTTTCTGCGTGGGGGAGTGGCGTTCCGTTGTTCGGGATATCGGTGGGAAAGAGCCGTCGTTCGTCGATGTCGTAGGCGGCGCGCACGGCATCGGTTACGCGTGTAATGCGTTTGGTCTGGGCACTGAGCAAAAACCAGCGCGAGGTAGCGCGTGCGACAACTTGCCCCTCGGAGAAAACTTCAAAATCTCGTTCGGACATGAAACCGTCAACGCTTCTTGGCCAAGTATGAATCGTTAAGGGGGTATTCCATGCCGGATGTGCCAATAGTTCCAACTTCCAACCCATGAGAACCCAGCACACGCCCGTCTGCTCGATGGTGCGGAAACTGAAACCGCGCTCGTGGGAAGCGAGGGCGGCGGCCTCCTGCAAAATCGAGAGTAGTCCAGCATGGGACAGCAGACCGTCAGGGCCTACATGGGGGTAGGTAACGGTTGTTTCATATGTAAAATACGGAATAAGCTATCACTCCTGCATCCATAGTAGTTTGCAAAAAAACAAGACCTCTAAGCCAATATTGTACTCTCAAAACTAACATCTGTCAAACAAATTTGCATGACCGCCACTGCAAGTTGCACATCTTATACAATTCTGCAATACAGGGTGATTTGTATACGATGTATTTTTCAATATCGTCTGGGAACAGTTGGGCGGCGGTTTCCTTTACCAAACTGTACTTCTTGACGGCTTCGGGATTACTTCTCAGAAAATCTCTGAATGTCATATGGCGATGTAATTCTTCGGAATACTGTGGACACACATACAAATGGTGCGTTTGCAAATGTGGTTTATTGGAATATTTGAATGCCTCTCTATCTTTAATGCCAAGGTTGCCTTCGTGGATATATCCAATCGTTTCTAATTTACGAACGATAGTATCAAATATGGTGTAGTCCTTGATGATTACATCAATATCAATACAAGGTTTAGCAGACATTCCTTCCACTGCTGTGCTTCCAATATGCTCAATACCGAGAATCAAATCACCGATTGCGCTTTCAATTTCTCGCTTTATTTCTTCAAAAGAAGAGTTCCATGCCCTGTCGTATGGCAGAACGATAACTTTTTTTGTTCTCATGTGGTTATTTTTTATTCTTGGAAAAAGCACTGAGTAACATGGCAATCACACCGATGATGAGATAGCCACCGCCGTACAGCAGAAACGCGCGTTCTCCCATTTCAAAAAACAGCCATGCGCCTGCCAAGAATAATCCTGCTGTGATGATGGGGAGCATCCAAAGTTGTTTGATATTTTTCCCTGCGGATACACCGCAGAGCGTAGCGAATAGGGGATTGAGCGAGAAAAACAACAACAGACAAACTGCCATGCCTGCCGTGCCAGCAAAGGTGACTGCCAACCAAGGACATCCTATCATCACAATACCTGCCGATATCGTCCAACTTATCAACTTTTTCATACAAAATCACACACCTTTTCAAAATTACAATGTTTTGTTTGGGTTCAGATACGATTACACCGCACA
>JAZRID010000158.1:0-1116 GCA_045645125.1 Oscillospiraceae bacterium
CACAGGCTGACGCACCCCTGCGTGGCGAGGGCGTGCGGTACCTGTGACCGAGAAAGGAGCAGAAACATGAACACGAAACAAGGTTTGCTGATGGAAGAAGTGCTGACCAGTGCGGTGGGCGTACTCGGTTCGATGCTCATTGATGAACAGGCGGTAGGGCCGATGCTGATGGCAGTCAGCGAGGATGATTTCCTCCTGCCCGAACAGAAAAGCGTGTTCCGTGCCATCCGAGAGCTGTACACCGAGGGCAGTAAGGTGGATGGTATCCTCGTCAATGAGCGTCTGGGCGGACAGTACAACGCGTATCTCGCCGACATTATGAACGCAACCCCGACTGCCGCCAATGCGGACGAGTATGCCAAGAGCCTACGAAACAAAAGCCGTAGGTGGCAACTGCGCGAATTGGGGATGCAGATTTCCGAGGCTGACGAGGAAGAACAACTGCGTGCGTTGTTCGACAAGGGCAATCTCCTGCTGTGCGAACGGCACGATATCCGCAGGGTGACGATGGAACAGGCATTTCGGGCGTTCCTTGCGCGCAAGACGGGCGACAAAGAGGAGGCGTATCTGCGGTTTGGCTTCCCAAAGCTGGACGAGCAGTTACATATCGGCGGGGGCGATATGGTGGTGATTGGGGGCTATCCGTCCGCAGGCAAGACCGCGCTTGCGTTGCAGTTGGCGTTCCATATCGCACAGGAGAAGCGTGTCGGGTTCTTTAGCTACGAAACAGGCGCGGACAAGCTGTACGACCGTGCGGTTGCCTGTCAGACACAGACGAGCTTCGCGCGGATTATGAAGAACAGGCTGAATGACAAAGATTATAAGAGAATTTGGGGGATGCGTCAGTATATGACCGCACCGCAACTGGAGTTTCTCGAAACAAGCGGTATGACGGTCAGCGGTATCGGCGCGTATGCGATGGCACAGCACTACGATGTGATTGTGATTGACTACTTGCAGAAGATTCCGGGTGTTAAGGCGACCGATGAGTTTCAGCGCGTCAGCCAAGTGAGCAACGACCTGCAACAGCTGGGACGGCGCACAGGAAAAACCATCATCGCCCTGAGCCAACTGAGCCGTGCCAAGGATGGCAGTAACAATGCCCCGACCATGAGC
>JAZRID010000159.1:0-1792 GCA_045645125.1 Oscillospiraceae bacterium
CCTCTCCGATGAACCGCCAAGATGTCAATTTTATCTGACAGACGGACGACTGCGTACGCGCGCACACCATCGACAGTGACAGCTTTTCGATGGTTGACCTCGGCATTGCCAAGCTCCACTTTGAACTGGGGGCACACGGCGGAGAATGGGAGTGGGGCGAAGGTGGCCTCTTTCGTCGCGCTTTGCAGGAGAAATCCTGTGGTGCAGTCATTCATCGCGAGCGCGACGGCATCCGAGAATATCTGATTATCCGCCACAACGGTGGCCATTGGAGCTTTCCAAAGGGGCATATGGAACAGGGCGAAACCGAAGTACAGACCGCCATGCGCGAGATTTGGGAGGAAACAGGGCTACATACCGATATTGACACCACTTTTCGCAATGTTGTCACCTATTCCCCCAAGAACGGCGTGATGAAAGATGTTGTTTTTTTCCTCGCCAGTGTGACAGGTGGCACAGAACGCGCACAGGAGGAAGAAATTGCACAGTTGGAGTGGTTTTCCTTTGAACAGGCGTGTGAGATTGTGACTTTCCTCACCGATACCAGTGTATTGGAGTCCGCCGAGGAATTTCTCAAGAAAAATTCCTAATTCCCTATTGCGTTTTGGGTTAGCATTTTATATACTATACTTCGTCCATTTTTGGACAACTTGCTAATATTTTTGATAACATAAGGAGTGAGAAACATGGCCGAGGAAATCAAGACCCCCACCGCCGAGGAGGCGGAGAGCAGAAACTTTATTCATCAGTTTATCGACGAGGACATTGCAGAGGGTGGTCAGTTCCAGGGCATGACTGTCCACACCCGTTTTCCCCCCGAACCTAACGGCTACCTGCACATTGGCCACTGCAAAGCACTGTGCATCGACTTCGGTACAGCGGAGAAGTTTGGCGGTCTGTGCAATCTGCGCTTTGATGATACCAACCCCGCCAAGGAGGACAACGAGTTTGTCGAAGCCATTCAGGAGGATATCCACTGGCTCGGTTTTGACTGGGGTGACAGACTGTTTTACGGCAGCGACTACTTTGAAAAAACATATGAACTTGCGGTCGGTCTGATTCGGAAAGGATTGGCCTATGTCTGTGAGCTGACCCCAGAGCAGTTCAAGGAGTACCGCGGTACTATCGGTGTTCCTGCAAGAAGCCCCTACCGCGACCGCCCCATTGAGGAGAACCTTGACCTGTTCGAGCGCATGCGTAAGGGTGAGTTCCCCGAGGGCTCCAAGACCCTGCGCGCCAAGATTGACTTGGCAAGCGGTAACTTCAATATGCGTGACCCCGTTATCTACCGTATCCGTTACATCGAGCACCATCGTCAGGGCACCAAGTGGTGCATCTTCCCCATGTACGACTTTGCCCATCCCATTCAGGATGCGCTGGAGGGCATTACCCACAGCTTGTGTTCTCTGGAGTATGAGGACCACCGCCCCCTGTACAACTGGGTGATTGAGAATACCGATGTCCCCAGCAAGCCCCGTCAGATTGAGTCCGCCCGTCTGGGTACCGACCACACCGTGATGAGCAAGCGCAAGTTGCGCGCACTGGTCGAGGGTGGCAAGGTGTCTGGCTGGGACGACCCCCGTATGCCGACCCTGTGCGGTCTGCGTCGCCGTGGCTATACCCCTGCGTCTATCCGCAACTTCTGCGAGCGCATTGGTGTCGCCAAGGTTTCCAGCACTGTGGAGTACAGCTTCCTCGAACACTGCTTGCGCGAGGACCTCAACGAAACCGCCCAGCGCGTGATGGCTGTTCTGCGCCCTGTGAAGCTGACCATCACCAACTACCCCGAGGG
>JAZRID010000160.1:0-4531 GCA_045645125.1 Oscillospiraceae bacterium
GAGCCAAGGAGTTGAATTACTAAGTTGTCTTCCTAAAGACCGCTTGGCCTCCGACTTTGCTTGTCAACCTTTATTTTGTGGTGTCGATAAAACGGAAGTAATTTTCGCCTGATTGTATGGTGAAAATCTCGGATACTTCCATCGATTCATGGGGTAGATTACCACTAAAGTCACCACCAGGGACTCTGCCACCCCGAAAATCGTCGGGAGGAGGAGCCATGCCGCCCTCCGGTTTCATTTTTTCAGAGTCAAATCCCTCTGGTGGTTCCTCTCTACCCTCGGGAAAACCCTCGGGAGGTGTCGTTCCTTCGGGCATTTCACCCGTTGGAAAATTTGACATACCACCACCGAACATCATACCGCTGTTCTCGCTGGTAGCACCGACAAGTTGCGTATCATTGTACCAAAGGGTGTAATCGCCCTCTACCAAGTGAGAACTACTGATAATGAGAGAAGTGAAACTGTTGTCAATTTCTTTTTCAAAAACAACAACATTATCGGCGTTCTTTAGACGATAAGTGCCTGCGCCTAAGAATTTGCTGAAATTCAGAACAGCATAGGTTTGATTGCTCTCTGAAATTCTATCGAGCATATTACCAGAAGCGATAACCGTACCGCCGTTGATATGGATTCCCATATCGGAGTCGATGCCACTATCCGCACTAAAACCACAGGCTTGAGAGGTTACAAGGCCACCGTTGATGACAAGCCAACCGTTGGAGTCGATGCCATCCCCCTCGCCAGTTTCACCGTTTACTTGAATGTGAAGTTCACCACCGTTTATCGTGGTGACGGATACACCATCTTCGTTTGTGTTGATACCGTCATTGCCTGCATTGATATAAATAATACCACCGTTGATGGTGAGGTGGAGTTCGCTGTCCAGTCCCTCGTTGTCTGCGTTGATGGTCAGTATACCGCTGTTCTCACTTTCACCGTTGACATTCATGGACATCTTGGAGTAGAACGCTGCGTCGTATTTGTGGAGTTTCTTGGCATCCTCGACTTCTGTGCCTGTGGCATTTAACACAACGCTGTCAGGTTTGTAAATGCGTGCCACATAGGAGCCGTTGATACTATTTTGTGTCCCGTCTGCAATGATGACATTGGCACCTGCGGAGGAGGTATCCACATCTTTAGAGGCGGTTTCGGTATCCGTAGAGCCACACTCATAAACATTATAGAATATGACGGCAGGAGCTACTTCACAGGTAATCTCGGTTCCGTTCAAAATCAAAGTTACAACGGCATCGGGGTCTTCCTCTGCATCGTCACCCAAATCTACCGCAATCTGTCCTTTGGACAGAGTACCGCTGATGCTGTATGTGCCTGGTTGCGTAATATGCACCACGGTGTGTTCTTCGGCAGATTCAGCCGTGTGTGCATCCGCCTCCGTGCCCTCCCCGTAGGTGAAATCCTTACCCGTTTCATAATAGATGATGTCGTTCCCGATATAAACATTGTTTTCTGTATTTGTTTCGGCACGGATTCCATTTACTGTGATTTCGCTGTCGCTTAGACGGATGGCAACCGTATCCCCAGCGATTTCACTATCGTGTGTACTTTGATTTTTTCCCGTTTGCGCTGTGCCACAAGCAGTGAGTGTGATGGTTGAGGCGAGTGTGATTGTCAATATTTTTGAATATTTCATAATATCACCCTTTCTGGTGTGCAGTGTAGTACGGGTCTGTGACGAATATATTTCATGTTTGAAAACAAAGTGTGAATTTTATCAGGTCAGATATCACACAAATGAGAGTAGGAAGTTTCCAAAAAACTTCTTTCCCTTTTTCCTTGTCAAATTGGTGTCAGATGTGATACACTAACCGCGATTCTACTGACAGAAGGAGGTGGTCACGATGCTGAAACGCGCCTATGTGGAGATTACAAACCGCTGTAATTTGTGCTGTGAGTTTTGCCCAGGGACGAAGCGAGAGTTACACGATATGACCGTGGTGGAGTTTACGACGGTGGCCAGTAAATTACAAGGTGTCGTAAAATATCTGTACTTTCATGTGATGGGCGAACCGCTATTGCATGAGGCACTGCCCGACTTTTTGGATATTGCAGGGGAGCGCGGATTTCGCGTCTGTCTGACCACCAATGGGACGCTGTTGCAGGAGTGTGGTGTACCGCTTCTGTCCCACAGCGCACTGCATAAGGTTAGTATCTCGTTGCACAGTATGGAGGGCAACGGTGTTGCCGATTTGCAAGCCTATCTCTCCGCTGTGTGGCAATTTTCGCAACAGGCGGCAGAGCGAGGGGTGATTGTTGCCCTGCGCCTCTGGAATATTGGCGGTAAAGATGCACGGAACGAAGAAATTTTGCAGTTTTTGGCGCAACAGTTGGGGGAACACCCTCTCGATAAGCCCCAGCCGAGAAGTGGAAACTGGAAACTTGCAGAACGGCTGTATCTGGAACAGGCGGAACGGTTCGAGTGGCCCCACCTCTCAGCGGCAGAGGAAAATGTGCGGTTCTGTCTGGGCTTGCGTGAGCAGATGGCCGTGCTGTGTGACGGCACGGTAGTCCCTTGCTGTCTGGACCACGAGGGAGATATTCCCCTTGGCAATCTCTTGACACAGGAGTTGTCGGAGATTTTGAACACCCCACGCGCGAAAGCTCTGTATGACGGTTTCTCCTGTGGCCGTCCGAGTGAGGAGCTGTGTCGACGCTGTGGGTATGCAACACGATTTTGAGAAATGATGATAGCAATGGATTTTACTACAATAACCGAACCCCTGCTTGCGTGGTATGACACGCACAAGCGCGACCTCCCTTGGCGACAAAATACCGACCCGTACCGCGTCTGGGTATCGGAAATTATGTTACAGCAGACCCGTGTAGCGGCGGTGATTCCCTACTATGAACGGTGGATGCAAGCACTACCGACGGTAGCAGACCTTGCCGCCGTGGAGGAAGAAGACCTGATGAAACTCTGGCAGGGACTGGGGTACTATAGCCGTGCGCGCAATCTCCAGAAGGCCGCCCGACTGATTATGGACGAGTATGCAGGAAAGTTTCCAAACACCTACGATACACTGTTGCAACTGCCGGGAGTGGGGGAGTACACCGCTGGGGCAGTTGCGTCGATTGCCTTCTCGGAGCGCGTGAGTGCGGTGGATGGCAATGTTCTGCGGATTGTGGCGCGTCTGGGCGATATTCACGAGGATATTCTGGAACAACGCGTCAAAAAGAGGATGCGCCAAGCCTTGGATGTTGCGCTACCGCAGGCACGAAGCGGTGATTTTAACCAGGCGTTAATGGATTTGGGAGCGACAGTCTGTCTACCAAATGGAAAACCGCTGTGTGAGGACTGTCCCCTGTCCGCCCTGTGTCGGGCGAGGGAACGGGGAACGGCACAGATGCTCCCGATACGCACGAAAAAAGCACCGCGCCGTATCGAGGCGTTGACCGTCTACCTGCTGATACGAGAGGATACCGTGGCGTTGCGGAAACGGGATGCCACAGGGTTACTGGCTGGGCTGTGGGAGTTTCCCCATGTCGCTGGTACACTCGATGAACAACAGGCGGGGGAACCGCTGTCCCAGTGGGGATTGACCGCACTGGACTGGAAGAAAACGATTCATGCCAAGCACATTTTTACCCATGTGGAGTGGCATATGACGGGGTATGTGGTTCAGGTAAAAGGGGATGGCATGGCGGATTTTGTCTGGGCCGACTATGAAAAATTGACCTCTCTCGCTGTGCCAAGTGCCTTTCAGAAGTACGATACCGCGTGTAGAGAACTGCTCAAGGAATAGGAGAGAGCTATGGCACAGTTATATTTTAAGTACGGCGCGATGGGGTCGAGTAAGAGTGCCAATGCGCTGATGACGCGTTTTAACTACGAGGAGCGTGGACAGCAGACTTTGCTGGTCAAACCACGCATTGACACCCGTGACGGCGACCATGTGGTGGTCAGTCGTATCGGACTGCAATGCCCCTGCATCTACTTTGACGAGATGCGCGCATTGAGCATTATGGAGTTACAGCAAAATGCCTGTATTATCGTGGACGAAGCACAGTTCCTGACCAGAGAGGAAGTGGAATTTCTTGTGCATCTGGTAGACGATTTCGACATCCCCGTGCTGTGCTACGGTCTGCGCGCGGATTTCCGTGGCGAGTTATTCCCTGGTAGCTATGCACTGTTAGTCATGGCGGACGAGCTGGAGGAGATGAAGACTGTCTGTTGGTGTGGGAAAAGAGCCTCGTTCAATGCGCGTTTTGATGAGAACGGAAAAGTTGTGAAAGAGGGCGAGCAGGTGCTACTGGGAGCAAATGATAAGTACATTGCCCTGTGCCGCAAGCACTGGATGCACGGCGACCTCGGCCCCAATTGGGGAAAATGATACAATACATGGTGTGGGATGCGACGGTGCGAAAAAGTGCCGTCCATTCTACGCGACAAAGATTGACAAAATAAAATTTCCATGATATAGTAACCCCCGATATGGGGGAGTAGCGAGCGCATCTGTGCGTAACAAGTCAACATACTGACCGCTTCGGTCTGGCTTGTTTTAATTTGCGAGAC
>JAZRID010000161.1:0-1691 GCA_045645125.1 Oscillospiraceae bacterium
GATGCGCCAAGAGGGACTGTTCCGTGAATTTGTTACCTTTGTGAACGCACCCGATGGAACCCCTATCTATGAAAATACCTACCAGTACGCAATTTTGAAAAAAGAGTGGGAGAGCAGGTGAGAACATGGAACATATCCGCAGAGCAAACCGCGAGGATGTAGCAAGAATTGCTGAAATTGAAATTTTCAATTATCGGTTGAACTTTTATCCTATCTTCCAAAATGACGACTATTACTTTGAGGAATTACAAGTGCCCAAACTGGCGGAACGGTTGACCGCATCCGTTGACACCATCTGGGTGTATGACGATGGTGTAGTCAAGGGCTTTCTTCAGTTGGATGGTCAAACGGTGAAAAAGCTGTTTGTGGAACCTGTGCTACAGGGGCAGTCCATCGGTAGCAAGCTGTTGCAGTATGCCATCCAAGAATTTCAAGTCAATGGTCTGTGGGCGTTAGAAAAGAATGTGCGTGCTATCGCATTTTATCAGCGACACGGTTTCCACACGACCAATCACAAAAAATTAGAGGATGATACCACAGAATTTCTTGTTTGGTTAGAACGCTAAAGCAGTCTACACAAAAACCAAAACAAACAGCGTCGCCGCCGAGAAGTACATCGCCGCCGATAGCTGTAAACGCACTTTTTGTTGTGCCTGCTGTTCCTGTGCCAACAACAACAGTCCCCTGTTGACCTCCTCGATGGCATTGGCCAGTGTGTCGCCCCCGACTGGCAACAGCTTTCCCAACGGCGACAGTCGCTCTGCGATGATGGGCGGAAGCTCGTCCATCGTACTATCCCAACACGCGTGAAATGTCCCCTCGGCACGCGCCAAACGATTCGCTAACGGTGTCCAGAGATATCGCCCACTCAATCCATGACATAAATCGTCCGAAAAAATCGCAGGCAACGAACACCGCTGGACACAGATGCGACACTGTAGCAACGGCAAATCATCGGCAATGGCGCGGAGCAGACGCAGTGTGAGCATCGTCGAATGGCGGTAGAGGAGATACCCATACACCGCACTCAAAAAAATCAAAACAACGCCCCATACTTTCATGGCAACACCTCAACACGGTAACATCGGTTTTTCCCTCGCCCACTGATGCGTACCACACGCTCAAAAATACCGCGCTCCAACAGCGCACTTAAAGCAGGTCGTCTGCTCAGTTCTGCCAACGAGGAGGCGTGTACCGTAGCGAGCAGAACCACACCGCATTTGGATGCAGAAAAAACGGCCTCCACATCTTTTTCCTGTGCAATCTCATCCAAAGCAATGACCTGCGGTGTCATGGCGCGGAGCAACATCGGTACCGCCAGATTTTTAGGGCAGGCATCCATCACATCTGTGTGACTACCCACCGCAAGCTGTGCGACACCACGATGCATTGCGGCAATCTCTCCTCGCTCGTCCACCAAGGAGATACGGCACGGCCCATTCAACTCGGTTCCGTCACTCAACAGGCGCACCAAATCGCGCAGGAATGTTGTTTTTCCACCACCGGGCGGTGAAACAATTAGCGTACTGACTGGTTTCCCGTCCACCAAAAGCTGTGATAACAGCGGTCGGGCGATATCTTCGCGCTCTCTGGGGATACGAATGGCGAGGGACGAGATATCGCGGATGGCTTCGCTTCTCTCTCCGACCGATACCACCGTTCCACAGATGCCCACGCGGTACCCTCCCTGT
>JAZRID010000162.1:0-9153 GCA_045645125.1 Oscillospiraceae bacterium
CCGTTTTGTAAATGAATCATAAAACTGGGACAGGAGTATTTTTCGCTCAGGCGAGAGGCGACAATGCCCACAACACCTTGGTGCCAAGTTTCACTGGCGAGTACCAGTGCGTGACGCTGTTCGGGGGGCAGTTGTTCCAACTGTTCTACCGCCTGTGAAAAAATTTCCTGCTCCACCGCCTGCCGTTCGCGGTTCAATTCACATAGCTCGCGTGACAGAAGTTCCGCCTGTGCGCTGTCGGAGGTGAGCAACAAATCGGCAGCCAGTTCCGCCTGTCCCATGCGTCCGGCGGCATTGATACGCGGTGCGAGAATATAGCCGACCTGAATCGAGGTAATATCTTTCTCCCACAGGCAGGTTTCTTTGAGTAGGGCGCGCAGACCGATGAAGTCGGTCTTAGTAATAGTTGATAGACCGCGGTGGACGATGGTGCGGTTCTCGTCACTCATTTTCATCACATCGGCAACCGTACCGATGGCGGCGAGGGTACAGTAGCGGTCCAGCAGTGCATCCTCCTGTCCAGCACCCAACGCAAGAACCAGTTTGAGTGCCACGCCCACACCAGCCAGATGCTTAAAGGGGTACGGACAGTCACAACGGCGGGGGTCAACGACCGCTACGGCATCTGGTAAAATTTCTTTACATTCGTGGTGGTCGGTGATGACCAAATCCAGTCCAATCTCCCGTGCAAACTGGGCTTCTTCCACGCCCGTGATACCGCAATCCACCGTAATCACCAAGCTGACTCCCTGCTTCTGTAGTTGTAACAAGGCATCGTTTCCCAGTCCGTAGCCATCCTCGATACGGCGCGGAATAAATTTTGTACAGTCTGCACCCAACGAGCGTAAATAATGCACCAGAAGAACCGTGGCGGTAATACCGTCTACATCGTAGTCCCCGAATACAGCGATTTTTTCGCCGCGTTGCAGAGCGAGTTTTACACGATGCACCGCTTTGTCCATATCTTTCATCAGCATCGGGTCGTGTAGGGTGCGCTGTTCGCGCATCAGGAGCGTATTGGCCTGTTCGGGCGTGATACCGCGGGATGCCAGAACCGTGGAGAGAAGACTGGGATACCCTGCCTCGTGCAACTGCGCCGCGAGGGTAGGGTCGTATGCACCACCGTTCCACTTGGTATATTTCATCGGGCATCCCTCCTTTTTTGATAATAATAAAGTGAGGTGCATTTTCCACAAAAGGTTATACTGCACCAAATTAACTCGTTCATTATATCAAAAAAAGCGAAAAAGGTAAAGGGGAAGTTTTAGAGAAAACAAAAAGGGTGCATCGCGAAATGCGACACACCCTGATTGGTGACTCGTCGGGGATTCGAACCCCGGACCCACTGCTTAAAAGGCAGTTGCTCTGCCGACTGAGCTAACGAATCGTATGGCTGGGATGGCTGGACTCGAACCAGCGAAGTGCGGGAGTCAAAGTCCCGTGCCTTACCACTTGGCGACACCCCAATATGTTCGGTCCAAACGGAGAAAAAAGACAAGGGATTGGGATTATCTCCCAATCCCTTGCGAATCTGGGGTGGGTAATGGGACTCGAACCCACGACACCCGGAACCACAATCCGGTGCTCTAACCAACTGAGCTATACCCACCAGATATACGGGACACCCCGTAGTGAGAAGAAGAATGGCACGCCAGAAGGGACTCGAACCCCTGGCCTACTGCTTAGAAGGCAGTTGCTCTATCCAGCTGAGCTACTGGCGCATATTGGAGCGGGTGACGAGAATCGAACTCGCATCCCCAGCTTGGAAGGCTGGTGCCCTGACCATTGTGCTACACCCGCATTCTTCGCCGACGGAGATTCGTCACCGCAACAATCGTCAGCTTCGTCATACTACCATAGTTCTTTTCAATTGTCAATAGTTTTTTTAAAAAATTTTTCAAAAAAGTTTTTCTTGCCTAACAAGCAGTTCTGTGTTATACTCAACGCGTATTATGCAGCGGTATCGAAGTGGTCATAACGGGGCTGACTCGAAATCAGTTTGCGAGCAATCGCACGAGGGTTCGAATCCCTCCCGCTGCGCCAAACATAGGACTGTCAAAACAGTCGGAAGAATGAGAAGTTCACGGTAGGGTGAGCTTCTTATTTTTTGTTTTACGGCTCTTTCTTTTGCTATTTAGCAAACTAATATCCTCCCAGGGGGCTTCCAATGTCAGTATTTTGATGATAAAATGGCACAGTCAAGCGTTGTGGGATATGGACACCGTACCGTGGTGTCTGTTCTGTTTGCAGTACAGAGAATGAAGAGAAAGGAAATATAGTATGAAACGAGTATTGACGCTTCTCATGGTCGTAGCGATGACGATGAGCCTGCTGGTAGGATGCGGTAGCACCAATCATAAGGGGCCTACAAACAACGGTTCCCCTACAGATGGCAATACACAGACCGACACATCTGGCACACAAGATTTTACCCTAAACAATGTTATCTTAGGCGAGAGCTATGAATTTACTTACACTACGGTTCCACAGCGCATTGTGACCCTTGCCAGCCCTGCCACGGAAATGTTGCTTGCTCTGGGTCTGGAACAGAACATTGTCGGCTATGCGATGCAGGAAAATACGATTCCCGACCAGTACAAGGCCGCTTTTGATTCTCTGCATTGTATCACCGAAGAATGGTCGGTTTCTCAAGAGATGATTATGGCCTTGGAACCTGACTTTATGATGTTCTGGAACGGTTCTCCCGACTACACCTATGAGTTTCTGACCGCTAACAATATTGGAACTTATACGATGACCTCCGATATGGATGGTGCCAAGATACAGTCTGTATATGATGACTTTACCAATATGGGCAAGATTTTCGGCAAAGAAACACGCGCCGCAGAAATCGTTGCCCAGATGAAAGCAAAAATTGAACCTGTCGCTGAACAAATGGCGGATGTAGCCCCTGTCAGCGTCGTGTATATCGATGCCTACTCCTCTGAAGAAGCCGCCTTTACTGCTGGTGATGCACTGGTGGCAGACATTTTCCGAACGGCTGGCGGTGCAAATGTTATCAACAATACGACTGACCCTTGGCTGAATGTCAGCTGGGAGGAAATTGCTGCCGCAGACCCTGAATGGATTGTCCTCGGTGTCTACGAGGGAGCAGAGGATGCGGATTTCTGGATTACTTTCCTGAAAAATCATCCGGCTTGCAGTCAGATGAAGGCGGTGCAGAACGAAAACTTTATCATTATCGGTCTGGTTGACCTGACGGTTGGTGAGCGCATTGCAGATACGATTCCTATGCTTGCTTCCAAGTTCCATCCTGAAGACTAAAGAAGACGGGGCTGCATCGTTTTGATGTAGCCCTGTGTGGTGTTTTTATGCTGAAAAATATTCGTACATCCCTTTTTGTTTTAATTTGTACCCTGATGGCAGGATTCCTCCTGTTTTCGATTGTGTTGGCTATCCATATCGGTGCGGTAGATATTACACCTGCGTGGGTGTATCAAATTCTGGTGAACAATCTGACGGGAAACGATGTCTATCCCGTTGTCTGGCCAGCGTATGCCAATGGCATCGTGTGGGGAATGCGATTGCCAAAGGTCTTGGTTGCCGCTTGTGTGGGAGCAGGGTTGAGCTTGGTTGGTATTATGATGCAGGCGATGACGAAAAATTCAATGGCTGACCCCTATCTATTGGGTATTTCCTCTGGTGCATCTGCTGGTGCGACGGCGGCAATCTTAGTGGGCACTCTGCCTCTGCTTGGTGTAGTGTCTGTGCAAGGTGGCGCATTTCTGGGGGCAATTCTTTCCTCTGCACTGGTGTTTCTGTTGGCAGGTGCGAGTGGTCGTGTGAGTGCTACGAAGCTGATTCTGTCTGGTACGGCTATCTCTGCTCTGTTCTCCGCCCTGTCCAATCTGCTGATTTTCATGCAGAGCAATGAGAAAAAGCTATCGGCTGTTTTATTCTGGATGACTGGCTCTTTTGCTGGTGTGGCATGGAACGATGTTCTGCCTGTGTTTGTTTCTTTGGTTCTCTGCCTTTGCGTAATGCTGACGGCACATAAGGCGTTGGATGCCTTGCTCCTTGGGGAAGAACTGGCCATTACCGTGGGCGTGGATGTGCCAAAGCTGAAATTGCTGATTGTTGTGATGAGCAGTTTGGTGACTGGCGTAATGGTATCTGTGAGTGGTACCATTGGCTTCGTGGGATTGGTGATTCCGCATATTGCACGAACCATTGCAGGAACGGCACACCGACGGATGATACCATTCGCTGTATTGCTGGGTGGCATCCTGATGGTCTGGGCAGATGCGCTGGCGCGCGTCGTGGTTGCTCCCTCGGAGCTTCCCATCGGTGTTGTCACTGCCTTTATTGGCGTTCCGTTCTTCCTGTTACTTCTGAAGAACAGCAAATATTCCTTCCAGTGAGGTGGTGGCTATGGGAAAAGAAACTATTTTATCCGTATCGGATATTCACTATGAAATCGACCACCATGAATTGCTCAAAGGGGTATCTCTGGATATTCCGAGAGGTTCCTTCGTGGGTATTATCGGACCCAATGGAAGTGGGAAATCTACGCTACTGAAAACCATCTATCGCGCCAATAAGGCTTCCGCAGGGTGTGTATACCTGAATGGCAAAGAAATGGAACGAATGTCCAACAGGGAAATCGCACGCCAAATGGCGGTGGTAGCACAGGAGAATCAGGTTAATTTTGACTTTTCCGTGATGGAAATTATGATGATTGGCCTCTATTCTAAGCGTACTCTGCTGGAAAAGAATACTGCAAATGATACCAAACTGTGTGAAGAAGCCCTTGCCTCGGTTGGTATGCTGGGTTTCAAGAATCGTTCTTTTCTCAGTTTGTCTGGTGGGGAGAAGCAAAAGGTTCTCATTGCCAGTGCATTTTCCAGAAATCCAGAACTGATTGTTTTGGATGAACCGACCAACCATCTGGATGTGGGGTATCAATTCCTGATTCTCGATATTATGAAAAGTCGAAAAGATGCCACGATTTTTACATCCATCCACGATATGAATATGGCTATGCAGTACTGTGATAGGGTGATAGCCATAAAAGACGGCAGGGTGTTCCGTACTGGAACACCCGAGGAAGTCTTGACCCCTGAGAATCTGAAAGCATTATTCCGCGTCAAGGCGGAGATACAAAAAGAGGCAGGGAAGATACCCTATATCCGTTATGTGGGTGCGGAATTGTCCTAGACAAGAGTGATGACACACATGGACAAAATAGGACAGTCAAAGTAGTTAAAGAAAATGAGAAGTTCACTGTGCAGTGCGCTTCTCATTTTTTATTTTTTAATCCGACTTTCAGGAAAAATCCCATCCGATTATTTGACTTTAGACAGCTTCTCCGTGTTGGCGATGACAATGAGCGTGGCACTTTTGTCCAATTTTTCTTCAGGGTTGATGTCCACAGAAACACTCTCGCCTTTGCGAATGGCGACTACATTGATGGAGAATTTTTTGCGGAGATTCAATTCAATCAGGCTACGCCCAACCCAATCTTCGCGGACTTCCAATTCGACCAGAGATACTCTGTCGGAGAGCGAAAGCATATCCACAAAGCCAGAGCTGAGTAAATTTTTTGCCAGACGAATCCCAGATTCTTTCTCGGGAAAGACCACTTGGTCTGCGCCCACACGGGTCAAAATCTTCTGGTGCATTTCGTTGCCACACTTGGCGATGACTGTTTTGACCCCCAACTCTTTGCAGAGGGTGACGGCCATCACACTGGCCTCCAGATTGCTCGCCATCGCAATGATAACGATATCCACATTGTGGATGCCGAGCTGGATAGCAACTTCTACATCGGTAATATCCGCACACTTGCAGATAGGCAATTCACTTGCGGCGGCATTGACGACGGCTTCGTCCAAATCCACTGCAATGACCTCTGCACCGTGTTCGACTAACTTCCTTGCTACGGCTAGTCCATATCGTCCCAAGCCAAAGACTGCGTATGTTTTTTGTATACTCATAATAACCACCTTTACCCGACACTGATTTCTTCCGTCGGGTTCTTAATGATATTGATTCGTTTTTTCTTGCTATTGAGTGCCAGTGCCAGAGAGATGGGGCCAACACGGCCGAGGTACATCGTGCCGATGATAATGGACTTTCCAGCAAGATTCAAATGCGGTGTCAAATCTCTCGTCAGACCGACAGTTGCCGTTGCACTGACGGTTTCATAGAGGATATCCAGCGTGTCGCGGTCGGTCACTGCGGAGAGCAGAAGTGTGGACAGCGACAGGATAGTGAAAGACATAGCAGTGACAGCGACCGCCTTGTTAATGGCTTGCTTGGAAATACTGCGGTCAAAGAGGGATACTTCCTCCTTGTTCTGGATGGTAGCCAGTGCGGATACAGCCAGCACCGCAATTGTGACCGTTTTAATACCGCCTGCCGTACCCACAGGGGAGCCACCGATGAACATGAGCAACAGGCAAAAGAGGGCAGAGGCGTTGGTCAAATTCTCTTGGGGGATGGTGGCAAAACCAGCCGTTCGCGTGGTGACGGACTGAAAGAACGATACTTGCATTTTGTCAAAGAGGGACATTCCCTGTATCGTCAGTGGATTGTTATACTCCAATAGGAACAGGACAAGCGCACCGCCTACCAACAGAATACAGGTGGTTGTGATAGCGATTTTGCTGTGCAGGGTGAGGTTGCGGAACCATTTACGGCGATGCTTGGCGGAAGTTGTCGTGACACGCATGACATCCCACCATACGATATAGCCGATACCACTCAAAATGACCAAGAGGCAAGTGGTGAAGTTGACCATGGGGTTGGTAGCATAGTTGCAGAGACTGTTGTCCGCGATGATGTCAATACCAGCGTTACAGAACGCAGAGATGGCGGTGAATAGCGAAATCCAGATTCCTTTCGGGCCAAATTCGGGGACAAAGACCGTCATATACAGCAATGCGCCGATGCCCTCCACCACGAAGGTTCCCAACATGACCTTTTTCACAAAGCGCACAATACCAGATAGGCTATTGAGATTGAAGGCATCTTGGAGGAGCAGACGCTCCCCAATGCCCATTTTTTTATGGAATAGAATCATCAGCGCAGATACAATCGTGATGATACCGAGACCACCGATTTGGATAAGGCACAGAATCACAATTTGTCCAAAGGTACTCCATGTGGATACGGTGGGTAATGTGACAAGACCTGTTACACAGGTAGCTGTGGTCGCAGTAAATAGCGCGTCGATATAAGGGACTGCCTTGCCATCTGCGGTACTGAGGGGGAGGGAGAGCAGAAAACTGCCTGCCAAAATTGCGACAAGAAAACTCAGGAGAATCATCTGCGTTGTTGTGAGTTTGAGCGAATTTCGGATTTTCATAACAAGCCCTTTCGTTGTTTGATGGTCCGTCCGATGACAGTGAAATGGATGGAAAGAATTATACTATGCATACAGAGGAATTGCAATCTCTGTTAAAAAATACACAAAGAATTGATAATGTTACTTTTCGGAGAAAAAATATAACGGATGCGAAATAATTTTAGGGTGTAAATTGTATTTCCGATAGGAGAGGTAGGACGGTAAAGAGAATATCGTAGAGAATGTTAAATTATGCACAAAGTTTAGATAATTTTACCGCTAGAATGGTGTAGTCAACTTGAATTGTTAAAAAATTGCCAATATAGTGACTATTCACAAAAAAGCAAATGAAAAAATATAAATTTTGTTTATAGCATTATAAAACAATATCCGATATAATATAAAACGCAGATTGACAAAAAACAGCAATCTTCGCTGAGTGACACAAAAGTAAGGAGTACATATTTATGCTGGATGAATCTTACTACCGTAAAACAGACGAAATCATTTCCCGTTATGTGCGGGATGCAAGGTCGCTGATTCCCATTATGCAGGACATTCAGGCGGAGTACCGTTATCTCCCCAAGGAACTCCTGAGCTATGTGGCAAAGGAAATCGGTATTACCGAGGCCAAGGCTTACTCTGTTGCCACTTTCTACGAAAATTTCTCCTTTGAGGCAAAGGGTAAGTATGTTATCAAGGTTTGCGATGGCACTGCCTGCCATGTTCGCCATTCCACCCCTGTTCTCGAAACGCTGTGGAAAGAGCTTGGCTTGAGTAAGAAGAAGCATACCACCGACGATATGATGTTTACCGTGGAAACCGTTTCTTGTCTGGGTGCTTGCGGTTTGGCCCCCACCATGATGGTCAACGAGCAGGTCTATCCTGCCATGAACCCCGAAAAGGTTTTAGCCGTACTTGAGGAATTGAGAGGTAGAGGCTGATGATTCGTACAAAAGAAGAACTCTCTCAGGCAAAGAGCGCAGCTGCTGAACAGCTGAGCCAGTATGATTGCCGTATTCTGGTTTGTTCCGGAACTGGTTGTATTGCAACGGGTTCCAATAAAATCCACGAGATTTTTGAGAAGCTCGTGAAGGATACCCCTGGTGTTTCTCTGGTGTTCTCCCCCTGTGGCGGCCACGATGACGACAAGACAGTTGGTGTCAAAAAGACTGGTTGCCAGGGCTTCTGCGAACTGGGTCCCCTGGTTCGTATCCAGAAGGGTGACAAGGTCATCCAGTATGTCAAGGTGCAGCCCGACGACTGCGAGGAAGTGTTCAAGCAGAGCGTGTTGGGCGACGAAGTGATTGAGCGTCTGCTGTACCACAAGGGGGAAACCTGCTATGTACAGCCCGACGAAATTCCGTTTATTGCCAAGCAGACCCGTATCGTTCTGGAGAACTGCGGTAAGTTTGATGCAGAATCTCTGGACGAGTATCTGGCTTCTGGCGGTTTTGATGCGCTGAAGAAGGCCATGTTTGAGATGACCCGTGACGAGGTTATCGATGAGGTCGACCAGTCTGGTCTGCGTGGCCGTGGTGGCGGTGGCTTCCCCACTGGTAAGAAGTGGAAGCAGGTTGCCCGTCAGAAGGAGCAGGAGCGCTACGTCGTCTGTAACGGTGACGAAGGCGACCCCGGCGCATTCATGGACGGCTCCGTCATGGAAGGCGACCCCTTCAAGCTGATCGAAGGTATGATGATCGCCGGCTACGCCGTCAAGGCTGACAACGGCTACATCTACGTCCGTGCCGAGTACCCCATGTCCGTTGCCCGTCTGAAGGGTGCTATTGCACAGCTGGAAGAGCGTGGCCTGCTGGGTGACAACATCCTGGGCACTGACTTCA
>JAZRID010000163.1:0-1324 GCA_045645125.1 Oscillospiraceae bacterium
TTTTTCTTCGTACACCATTATACATATCTGAGAAAAAAACACAAGAGGAAAATACTTTACAAGACAGAACTGTTGTTCTATGATAGATAGGGGTGGTAAAATCGTATGATATATGAACGAGAAAAGACTTGCTGTTTTACAGGACACAGACCAGAAAAATTGCCGTGGAGATATGACGAAACAGACCCGCGCTGTATTGTCCTAAAAAAGAAAATTCAAGATGCCGTAGAAACTGCCTACGCGGAGGGAAAACGGCATTTCATCTGCGGGATGGCGCGTGGTTGTGATTTTTATTTTGCAGAGGCGGTCATTGCCCTGCGTGAGGAAAAAGGAGATGTCACACTGGAGGCGGCCATTCCCTGTGCCGTACAAAGTGCATCGTGGTCTGCGGTACACCGCGCACGATGGGAACGGTTGGTATCCGCCTGTGACGCGAAAAAAGTGTTGCAAGAGGGATACACACCGTACAGTATGATTCGACGAAATCGCTACATGGTGGACCACAGTTCTCTGGTGATTGCGGTTTTTGATGGTTCAGACGGTGGGACGCGCCGTACTTTGGAATATGCCCTAAAAGAAAAAGTCGAATTTGTGGACCTGAATCCAACAGAAGCATAACAGTATCCTTAATTGACAGGAACAGTGGAGAGGGGCACTGCATACACTCCTGATAGGAGGCGGTTGAGTTGCAAACTTACTATTTACTGCTCTGCCGCTCCATCACACACGCACAGCGACTGAGTGCCACTTTGGAGCGTGTCGGTGTGCGCGGAGGAATCACTCGTCCGCCCGTGGGACTGACCGCGAAAGGGTGTAGCTATGCCGTTCGGGTGAGTGCATCGTCCTATGAGCGCGCCATGCGCGCTTTGACGGTGGCGCAGTTCCTGCCAGAACGAGTGTTTCTGGTGTCTGATGACGGTGCGTATCGCGAAATCTTTTTGCGATGAGCGGTATCATAAGGGGTTATCGTCTGGTGCGATAACCCCTTTCCGACGAAATGAGGGGAGTATCAGATGATTTATTTGGATGGTGCGGCAACCACTTTACAAAAACCAAGGGCTCTTTCGGCGGCGGTCCCATCCGCCATTGCGACGATGACGACACCGGGGCGTGGGGAGCACCCTGCTTCGCGCCTTGCGGCGGATAAAATGCTCGCCATGCGTACCACGGCGGCACAGCTGTTTGATGTGTCCGAGCCAGACCGCGTGGTATTGACGATGAATGCCACCCACGCACTGAATCTGGCGATAAAAAGTATGGTAAAAGCGGGTGATACGGTGGTCATCTCTGGGTACGAGCATAATGCAGTTACGCGCCCTCTCCA
>JAZRID010000164.1:0-17308 GCA_045645125.1 Oscillospiraceae bacterium
GCAGAGTACCATCTATGTCGAGCCACAGCGCGACTGTGACCTCGATGCGGCATACACCGCCTGTCGTCAGATTTTCGGTGTGGTGGCTGTCAGCCGTGCGACCCCCTGCGAGAAAGACAAAGATGCAATTCTCGCCTGTGCCAAGAGCTATCTGGGGGAACAATTGCGCCGTGCGCGAACCTTTAAGGTCGAAACCAAGCGCGCCGACAAGAAATTCCCTATGACCAGTATCGAGATTTCCCAGTATGTCGGCGGTATGCTCCATGAGGCGTATCCCAATCTAACGGTCGATGTGCATGAGCCTGAATTGACCATCCATGTGGAAATCCGTGAAACGGCGGCCTATGTCCACGCCCCTGCCGAGAGTGGCGCGGGTGGTCTGCCCATCGGTATGGGCGGTAAAGCGGTCAGTCTGCTCTCTGGTGGTATTGACAGCCCTGTTTCCTCCTTTATGGTCGCTAAGCGCGGTGTCCAGTTGGAACTGGTGCATTTCTTCTCTCCGCCCTATACTTCTCAGCAGGCGCGTGATAAGGTGGAACAACTGGCGCGTGAGCTTGCCCCTTGGTGTGGTCGCATGGTTCTGCACATTGTCCCCTTTACCGAAATTCAAGAGGAAATCCGTGGCAAATGCCCCGAGGACCACTTCACGCTTATTATGCGTCGTTTTATGATGCGTCTTGCCGAGGCCATCGCACGGCGCACTGGCTGTAAGTCCCTTGTTACGGGCGAATGTCTGGGACAGGTCGCCAGTCAGACGATGGACGCGCTTATCGTGTCCGACGATGCGTGCCACCTCCCTGTCCTCCGCCCCGTCATTGGCATGGACAAGGAGGAGATTGTCAAAATTTCTCGCCGTATTGGTACTTTTGCGACCTCCATTCTGCCCTACGAGGACTGCTGTACCGTGTTCACCCCGCGCCACCCCAAGACCCATCCCCATCTGAACGAGGTTATCGAATTTGAGTCCGTGCTGGATATTGACGCACTGGTACAGCGCGCACTGGACGGTGTAGAGCGTGTCGCCATTGAATTGGAACAGGGGGTGTAAGAACGATGTCACATACCGCTGAATTGATTGCTGTCGGTACGGAATTGCTGTTGGGTAACATCGCCAACACCGACGCACAGATGCTCTCCGAGGGATTGTCTACCCTCGGTATCACCGTGCATTATCACACCGTTGTGGGCGATAATCCCCAGCGGCTCAAGGAAGCTCTGGAGATTGCCAGAAAGCGCGCCGATATTATCATCACCACAGGTGGCCTCGGCCCCACCTATGACGACTTGACCAAGCAGACCATCGCGGAGGCATTCGGTCGAAAATTGGTACTGCACGAGGATATTTTGGCAGAAATTCGCAGTTACTTCGAGAAGAAGCGCGGTCAGAAGATGCCAGAAAATAACACCCAACAGGCGATGTTGCCCGAAGGCTGTACCGTATTCACCAACCCTGTCGGCACCGCACCCGGCTGTGCCATCGAGCAGGACGGAACCCATGTCCTCATGCTACCCGGCCCTCCCTTCGAGTGTCGCTATATGTTTGAAAACCGCGCCGTCCCCTATCTGATGCGCTTGACCGACGGTGTTATCGTCAGCCACAATCTGAAAATCTTCGGCATGGGCGAGAGTGCCGTGGATGAAAAAGTCCACGATTTAACGATGTCCTCTAATCCCACCCTCGCACCGTATGCCAAAGTGGGTGAGTGTCTGTTGCGTGCCACCGCCAAGGCAGAAACGGCCGAACAAGCGGAGGAGATGCTCCGCCCCTTGATGACAGAGGTGCAAAACCGTCTGGGCGATGTGGTATACGGCATTGATGTGGAGAGCATGGACGAGGTGGTAACGACCATTCTCAAAGAGCGTGGTTTGACCCTCTCCGCCGCCGAGAGTTGCACGGGCGGTTTGTTCTCCAAGCACATGACCGACCTGCCCGGCTCGTCTGCCTATTTCCGTGGTGGTGTGGTCAGCTATGCCACCGACCTCAAGCACACGCTTCTCGGTGTGAACAGCGAAACACTGGAGCAATTCGGTGCAGTGAGTGAAGAAACCGCACGAGAAATGGCGGAAGGTTGCCGTAAGGTGTGTGCCACCGATTTGGCAATTGCCATTACAGGTGTCGCAGGCCCCGACAAAGACGACCACGGCAACGAGGTTGGTACGGTATATATTGCCCTCGCCCACGCAAATGGTACAATTTGCAAAAAAGTCCTCGCTGGACTGGGCAGAGGACGCGGCCGTATCCGCGCCAGTGCCGTACAGCATACCTTTGACCTGTTAAGACGATTTTTGCTCGAATTGCCCTACTAAGAATCGCATATAAATCAATCAGCCGCCCCACCACACGGGGGCGGCTGCCTGTTCTGCGCCATGCGCGAAAAAGGAGGAATCAGAACCATGCAGCAGATGCTTTCTGCTATCTTTCATATCCCAGAGGTCGCTTCGCTTCTCGAAGCAGTCACGCACGGCGACTGCCCTGCCGCCGTCACTGGCCTCGCCAATGTTCACCGCGCCCAGCTCGCCGCCGCATTGTCCATACGCACCAAGCGTCCGCTCGTGATGCTCTGCTCCGACGAGAGTGAGGCGAACCGTCTTGCCGAGGACTTGCAGGTGTTGCTCGGCGTAACACCACGCAAGCTGTTTGCGCGCGAGTTGTTTGTCCGTGCTGGCACAGTCATTTCCCACCAGTGGGAGATGGCGCGTATCGCCACACTATACGACCTCTGCCAAAACGACACCGCGCCCATCGTCTGTACCGCCGAAGGACTGTTACAGAAAACCAGTCCTGCCACACAGATGAAAAACGCCATTCTTAACTTGACCCCGATGGTGCAGTACAACCTTACAGACCTCGCAGAGCGACTGGTCGCCGCAGGGTATACCCGTTGTGACCAAGTGGAGGGCGTGGGACAGTTTGCCCTGCGCGGTGGCATCCTCGATGTATTTTCTCCCTTGATGGAGAACCCCGTGCGCTGTGAGTTTTTTGACGACGAGATAGATTCCCTCGGCGTGTTCGACACCACTACACAGCGACGCATCAAAAATATTGATACGGCTCTGATTCTCCCTGCCACAGAGCTGTTGCCAGATGCCCCCCTTGCCTCCTGCTTCTCCTATCTGCCCTCCAATGCTATCATCTGTATGAGCGAGAGTATGCGCGTGGCTGAGCGTGTCAAGACGGTACTGTTCCAGTCGCGGGAGGACACGGAATCGTTGCTTGCCGCCGGAGAAAAGGACGGCGATTTAACACGCCTGTTGCTCTCCCAGAGCGAGTGGCAGGACAGTCTGACACAGTTCCCCGTCTGTATGATGGAGGCTCTGCCGACTTCACGCTATCCACTCCCCCCCAAGACACTCCTCGCCGTCAATGCGAAACAGCTCTCCGCCTACGGTGGTAATCTGGATACCGCCGCCAGTGACTTGACGCACTATCTGGAGTCAAAGTTCTCTGTCATTCTCCTGTGTGGCAACCAGACACGCTGTCGCAATATGCAACGAATGTTGGAGGAGCGTGGTATCCACGCGGCACTGGATTTCTCGCTCAGTGCCATGCCAAAGGCAGGCGAAGTGCGAATCGTAGAGGGGGCACTGTCCGCTGGTGCAGAATATCCCCAACTGTCCCTCGCCATTCTTACCGAGGGGCAACTGACCGCGATAACCGTAGGAAAGCGTACCACCCCCAAGAGTGGACGCAAGGACAACCGCCAGAAGTTGTTGAGCTACACCGACCTCACCCCCGGCGACCTCGTTGTGCATACGCACCACGGTATCGGACGCTTTGAGGGGATGCGAAAAATGCCTGTAGACGGTGTAGAAAAGGACTATATTAAAATTGCCTATGCCGCAGGGGACAGCCTATATGTGCCTGCAACGCAACTGGATTTGGTCAGCAAATATATCGGCGGTGGTGGCGACGATGATAGTCGCCCGATGAAATTGAACAAACTGGGCGGAACGGAGTGGAAGAAGCAAAAGAGCCGTGCAAAGGCGGCCGCCAAGGATTTGGCAAAGGGCTTGATTGCGCTGTATGCCGAGCGTCAGCGTCGCCCTGGCTTTGCGTTTTCCCCTGATTCTCCGTGGCAGACAGAATTTGAGGACGCATTCGACTACGCAGAAACCGATGACCAGTTGCGCTGTATCGAGGAGATTAAAAAAGACATGGAGCGTCCTGTCCCAATGGACCGTCTGCTGTGCGGTGATGTCGGCTACGGCAAGACAGAAGTCGCGCTTCGTGCCGTGATGAAGTGTATTCTCGATGGCAAGCAGGCGGCGATTCTTGTCCCGACCACAGTGCTTGCCCAACAGCACTTTACCACCGCAGTCAACCGCTTTCGTTCGTTCCCTGTCGAAATTCGGGTACTCAGCCGTTTCCAGACCCCCGGACAGGTGCGCCAAGTGCTCTATGACTTGAGCGTGGGCAAGGTGGATGTCCTAATTGGTACGCACAAGCTCTTGCAAAAAAGTGTGCAGTTTAAGGATTTGGGGCTGTTGGTCATCGACGAGGAACAGCGGTTTGGGGTGTCACACAAGGAAAAACTGAAAGAAATCAGCAAACAGGTGGATGTTCTCACTCTGTCGGCAACCCCCATTCCTAGAACACTGAACATGGCACTGTCGGGACTGCGCGATATGTCCACCTTGGAAGAACCACCGCGCAACCGCCAGAGCGTACAGACCTATGTAGTGGAACACGACTGGGGGATGCTCGCCGATGCCATGCGCCGTGAGGTCGAGCGCGGTGGACAGGTGTATTATCTGCATAACCGCACCGAAACCATCGACCGCACCGCCGCCCGTATCAAGAAGTTGTTGGGCGAGGAGGTCAATGTAGTGGTCGGCCACGGCAAATTAGGAGAAAAAGAGCTGTCCCATGTCATGCAACAGATGGTGGAAGGCACGGCACAGGTGTTGGTCTGTACGACCATCATCGAAACAGGCATTGATATCGCCAATGCCAATACGCTTATCATCGAGGATGCCGACAAGATGGGTCTGGCGCAACTTCACCAAATCCGTGGACGCATTGGACGCAGTGCCAGACGCGCCTATGCGTATATGACCTATCGCCCTGGTAAGATTTTGACAGAGATTGCGTCCAAGCGGTTGACCGCCATCAAGGAGTATGTAGAATTTGGCTCTGGCTTTAAGATTGCCATGCGCGACTTGGAAATCCGTGGCGCAGGCAATTTGCTGGGCAGTGAGCAATCTGGCTATATGATGAGCGTGGGATACGATATGTATCTCCGTCTGTTGGAGGATGCCGTCTTGGAGGAGCGCGGTGAAAAAAAGCGCGTGACCGTGGAGTGCGCGGCGGATTTGGCGGTCAACGCGAACATCCCCGACCGCTATGTGCCGTCGAGTGAACAGCGCATGGACCTCTACCGCCGTATTGCCGCTATCCGCACACAGGAGGATGCCTCCGACTTGGTGGATGAGCTGATGGACCGCTACGGCGACCCACCGCAGTCCGTGTATACGCTACTCGATGTCGCACTGCTCCGCGCCGATGCCGCCGAAGCTGGCATTAGCGATATCTCTCAGCGCGGTGATAAGCTGAAATTTGTCGTGGCAGATTTCGCGATTGCCGCGATCGCGAAACTCTGTGGTATGGCAAAGTACCGCCAACGGCTGTCCCTCACCGCTGGCGAAGTGCCGACCATGTTGCTATCCCTACGCCCCAAGGATGAGGTACTCGCCGTCGCTCTGGCTCTGGTGGAGGACCTCCGTCTGGCAGGCGCAGAAAAAAGCGAGGAAAATACAGAAAAATAGATTGTGTCCTGCCCAGAAATGTGGTATCATGGCGACCATATGTGACGGTACCTGCCTCCGCAGGACGACAATTCAAAAGAACGCGAGGAAAACCAACATGAAGAAACTGTTTAGCCTTCTGCTTGTGCTGACGATGCTCCTTTGTACGGCCTGTGGTGGCGGTGCAACCGGTAAAGACGATACCCATGATACCGCTACTATCTACACCGATATCACAGGCATTGCTGCGGACGAAGTGATGATGACCGTGGGCGAGATTGCAATTTCTGCCGACCTGTTTTTCTACTGGGTCAATGCGGTTGCCGCCGATGCCGAGCGCGTCTATCAGCAGTACAGTATGTACTACCCCCAATATGCCACCCTGTTGAACAAGGATGGTACGCTGAATTGGAACGCAACCTACAGTCAGAATATGACCGTGAGTGATGTGGTGCTGTTGCAGGCGATGGAGAAGCTGGCCTATCTGGTGATTACGGAGAGCATGGCCCAGACCAACGGTATCGAACTGACCGAGGAACAGCGCACCGAGATGGCTACGACCATTGACACCAACATTGATACCTATGCCGAGAAGTTGGTCGAAGAGGATGCCGCAAACGAAGCTTTGACCGATGCCGAAATCGAGGAAAAGTATTTCTACAATCTGGGCATCGACAGATCCACTGTGGAGCGTCTGATGGCGGTGACTTACCTCAACCAGGGGATTATCGAGAGCATGATGACCGAGGGTCACGCCCTGTATGTGGAGGACGAGGCTTACAACGACTTCGCCTTCTACGCCGACCATATTCTGATTGCCACCAAAGACCTAAGTACAGGTCTGGCACTGTCCGACGAGGAAGTAGAGAAAAAGACCCTGCTGGCTGAGAGTATTCTGTCCCGTTTGCAGGAGAGCGACGATATGGAAACCCTCTTTGCAGAGTTGGCTGACCTGCACAGCGAGGATACCGGTCGCACTGCCTACCCCACGGGCTACATTTTCACCGAAGGCGAGATGGTTGCCGAGTTTGAGAACGCAGTCAAGGAGTTGGAAGTCGGTGAATTGAGTGGTCTGGTGGAAAGTAGTTACGGCTACCACATCATTCTGCGCCGTGACCTGCTCGAAGGTTTGCAGGACAGCCCCAAGGACAAGGCAGAACTGACCGATATCTATTTGACGACACTGGTGAATACCATTGTTGCCAATACCTCCGTCACCACCGCCGAGGTGTTACAGGAGTTGAATTTTGGGGATATCTATGCTACCTATATGGAGCGCACCGGCCAGCGAGAGAACACTACTGATAACACGCCTCAGATTAGCGATAAATAAATGTAAGGCTCCCCTTGGTCACAAGGGGAGGCTTTTTGTAAATTTTGGGTATACAAGGGTAGTATCCACTGTACTGTAAGGGAGAACCGTATGGCAAATGGTATTATCATTATTGACAAGCCGACAGATTGGACCAGCATGGATATCTGCGCCAAACTGCGCGGTATTTTGAAAGAAAAAAAGATTGGACACGCAGGGACGCTCGACCCGATGGCGACAGGGGTGTTGCCTGTCTTTGTTGGTAATGCGACCCGTGCGGTAGAATTTGCGGAAAAGGGCGACAAGGAGTATATTGCAGGTCTGCGTCTGGGCATGGAAACCAACACGCAGGACACCACAGGGGAGATTCTTGTCGAGCGTCCTGTGACCGTAGACCGCCAAGCAGTAGAAACCATCTTGCCACGCTTTGTCGGGGAGATTGCCCAAATCCCCCCGATGTTCTCCGCTATTAAAATCGGCGGTAAAAAGCTGTATGAGATGGCGCGCGCTGGCAAGGAAGTGGAGCGCGCCGCACGAAACATCACCATTCGGGAGATAGAACTGCTCGAACAGGTAGCAGAGAACGAATATCTTTTGCGCGTACGCTGTTCCAAGGGAACCTATATCCGTACCCTGTGCCACGATATCGGTACAGCACTGGGGTGCGGTGGCTGTATGGCGAGCCTCCGACGGACGATGGCGGCAGGGTTTACCCTTGCGGACGCGGTGACACTGGAGCAGGTACAAGAACAAGGTGAAGCCTTACTCTCCCCCACCGACTTGTATTTCCGCAACTATGAAAAATATGTCCTCGCCAATGCACGGCAGGAACATCTGTGTCGCAACGGCAACCCTGTCGGGGTAAAACACCTTGTGGAGGGACAAACTTACCGTGTATATGGTGCAGACGGAGAATTTCTCTGCATCAGTTACTATGAAAACGGGATTTTAACTTCCATCAAGAACTTTTTTGGGCGGTGAGTATGAACGAGAAAAAGAGTGTCATCGCGCTCGGTTTTTTTGACGGTGTCCATCTGGGACATCAAGCCCTATTGCGTACCGCAGTAGCGCGTGCGGAGCAGTTTCGTTTTTCCTCTGCGGTGTTTACTTTCGACCGCTCCCCGAAGGAGTTTGTCACAGGTCACAAAGTGCCACGGTTGACCACCAATGACGAGCGCAAAGCCACCATGCAACAGCTCTTTCCGATTGATGCGGTGATTATCGAGCCGTTTGACGCGCAGATGATGACGATGCCGTGGGTGGACTTTGTCCTGCTGTTGGCACAGAAATACCGCGCTGGCTGGCTCGTCGCGGGACATGACTTCCGCTTCGGGCATAAAAATGCAGGAACCCCCGCCCTGCTGTGCAAAAAGGCGGCACAGCTCGGTATGGGGTGCGATATCATCCCTGCGGTGACACTGGATGGTGTAACTGTCAGTTCGACACACATTCGACAGCTGTTGCGCGAGGGCGAAGTGGAACAAGCACGGCAATTTTTAGGTCATGCGTATACGATAACTGGCGAAGTGCGCCACGGCAAAGGATTGGGACGCACCATCGGTGCGCCGACCCTGAATATCATTCCTGAAGATGGTCTGCTGATTCCTGCGTATGGTGTGTATGCAACGAAAGTGCATATCGCTGGACGGCAGTACGATGCAGTCACGAATGTGGGGGTACGGCCGACCGTGGACGAAAATGGCGGTGTAACGGTGGAGAGCCATCTACTGGATGTGAGTGAACAGCTATATGGCAAAGCGTGTCGCGTGGAATTTGTACAACGCCTGCGCTATGAGCAGAAATTTTCCGATTTGGCCGCCCTACAGAGACAGATTGCGAACGATGTTACCACCGCCCGTGCGGTGCTTGCGAAAGTCGCAACCAAAGACGGTCAATAAATCTTGCATAAAAACTCCCCCTGCTGTATGGAACGCAACATTCTACAGCAGGGGGATTCGTGTTTAATGGTGGTTGTTGTGGCGGTCGGTATGGTGGCCACTGATATCTGTCTGCGGACACTGTTCATCCGCATGGTGATTGTCCAGCACATCGCTGTCGGTATGGTGCGTATTTGTGTGGTCCGCCTTGTGAAACGCTGTAGCAGCATCTTGACAGGCATCGGCTAAGGCACGCTGTAACTCCGCCAACTTATATGCCGCACCGCTTTCCAGTCCTAATAGGTCGGGGCGCGTAGGATAGGCCAGAATCACATCCCCCTCGGCTGTGCCACGCACCCAGATAAAAACTGTACTTATCTGTGGTGCGTAGGTGATGATATAATCCTCATGGGCAATGGTTGCCAATTTTTGCTCAATCACCGTATAAGTCAAGCCAGAAAATCCAGCGGGGAGTGATACATCCTCTGACGGGTAGGCGGTGCAACTCCAGCTGACAGTTCCTGTTTCATCTACACAGTAGAGGGAGTACGCAGTATTGGCATCGGTCACTTCCTCTCCACCTGGAACGACATATACCGTGTCCGTTGTAACCGCTTGGCTAAAATCTGTCAAGTCCTCCGCTAAGAACCATTCATTCGTCAGCATCAAGTAGGCCTTTTTCACCTCGTCGGGGTTTTCAAACTGTGCAAGCACTGCGCTGTCGATAGTAGGTGTGAAATCCTCACGGTGGGCGGCAAAGACGGTTGTATCTCCACTCCCGAAAAATCCACCGTTATTTCCGAGGAATCCACCGCCCGATAACATATCCAGCAGTAGGCCCGTGCCGACCAACAGACACAGCACAGCGGCTACCGCACCCCATCGGAGCAAGGCACGGTATTTGGGTTTGGTATAGGTGTAGGCTTCCGCAATGTAGGTTTCATCGATGTCCCCCATTGCGCGGTATAGCGTTTCCTTTATCATAGGTCAAAGCCCCTTTCCGTGAGATAAATTTTTAACTGCTTTCGCAGGCGGTTCAACTGCATGGATATCGTTCCTTCGCGCATTCCATAGCGTTGTGCCATCGCGGTGACACTGTCGGCATACCAGTAGCGACCGACAAAAATGCGCCGTTTTTCTGGGGAAAGGGTACTCAGAAAGGCATTGATAGCGGCACTTAACTCCTTTTGGTCGAGTAGTTGTTGGGTGTCCTCTGCACAAGAAACCACCTCCGCCAGTTCCTCTAGTACGACGGGCAGTTCTCCACCGCCACGCTTCTCTGCCATGCCCTGTTTGTACCGATTGAAACATAAATTTCGCGTGATTTTTCCTAGAAACGCGCGCAAAACAAGGGGGTTGTTGGGTGGTATCGCATTCCATGCGTGTAAGTAGGTGTCGTTGACGCACTCCTCCGCATCCTCTACACTGTGTAAAATATTGCGCGCAATGGCGGTACAGTAGTCGCCATATTTCTCCGCGGTGGCAGGAATCGCCGTTTCCTCCCTGTTCCAAAATAGTTGGACAATTTGCTTATCATCCACACATATCATCTCCTTTGTGGTAATCCCTTTCACCTACCTAGACAACTTTCCGCCAAAAATCTCACACAAATTTTCCCATTTTCTTTTTCCATGCAAAAAAGAAGGCATTGCAATCGCTCACAATGCCCTCCTTGGTATTATATGATGGAAAGTTAGACGCGGTTGACGACGGTAATAATCATCGGACTGCGCTTGGTGTGCTTAAAGAGATAGTTGCTCACAGCACCCTTGACTGCGCCACGCAATTCGCCACTGTCACGTCCCTTTTTATCCAGTACGCCTTGTGCCGCATCAGAGGCGATGCCCTTGATGCCCTCCAGCATCTCCTCGGACTCTTTGACATAGATGAAACCGCGTGTGATAATCTCTGGGTCGCCCAACAGTTGCCCATTTTGCAGGTTGATGACAATGACCACCATACCGTCCTCACCGAGAATTTTGCGGTCACGCAACACCACCGTGCCGACATCGCCCACACCACTGCCGTCCACCATCACGGAGCCAGAGGGAACAGGGGTATCTGCAATTTTGATGGTCTTGGTGGTCAACTCGATGACATTGCCGATATCGGGCAGGACGATATTTTTTCTGTCCATGCCCATTTTAATCGCCAACTCAACATGGTGGCGCAAGTGACGCTGTTCACCGTGGAGAGGGATGAAGAAGCGCGGTCTGGTGAGTGCGTGGATAATCTTCAACTCCTCCTGACAGGCGTGTCCCGATACATGGAGTGGGTCAGAACGGTCGTATACCACATCAACCCCTTTGCGGAACAGCTCATTGATAACACGGCCAACTGTCTTTTCATTGCCAGGAATCGCACTGGCGGAGATAATCACGCGGTCGCCAGGGCCAACATCAATCTGTCGGTGGGTGGAGAACGCCATGCGGTACAGGGCACTCATCTCCTCGCCCTGACTGCCTGTGGTGACAATCACCTGCTGGTCGAGAGGCAACCCTTTTATCTTGTTGATATCCACCACGGTATTTTTCGGGATGCGCATATAGCCAAGTTCCGTGGAGATTTTCATAATGTTCTCCATACTGCGCCCCGTAACGGCGACTTTGCGCCCACAGGCGGCGGCCGCGTCAATCACTTGCTGGATACGGTGGACATTGGAGGCGAAAGTGGTGACGATAATGCGCTGTTTACAACCAGTGAACAGGCGGTCGAAGGTTTTTCCCACGATGGACTCGCTCATCGTATAGCCAGGACGCTCGACATTGGTGGAGTCCGCCAGTAGAGCCAGAACGCCCTCCTTCCCCAGTTCACCAAAGCGTCCCAAGTCAATCACTTCGCCGTCAATGGGGGTAGAGTCAATCTTGAAGTCGCCTGTATGAATAATGACACCCATGCTAGTATGAATCGCAAAGGCAACCGAGTCGGCAATCGAATGGTTGACATGGATAAATTCCACATAGAATTTACCTGCACGAATCATTTCGCCTGCCTCTACGGTAATCAATTTGACAGACTTGAGCAGTCCATGCTCCTCTAACTTGAGCTTAATCAAGCCTGCGGTCAGTCGGGTGCAGTAGATGGGCATATTGACCTGTTTTAGAATATAGGGAATCGCACCGATATGGTCCTCGTGTCCGTGGGTGATGAACAAGCCACGAATACGGTTTGCATTTTTAATCAGATAGGTGACATCAGGAATCAATAAATCGACACCGTACATACTGTCGTCGGGGAATCCCATACCGCAGTCCACGACAATCAACTCGCCACTGTGTTCGTAGACGGTCATATTCTTGCCAATCTCATTCAGACCGCCCAACGGAATAATTTTCATTTTTTCAGCCAAAACTTACATCCTTTCTTTTCCTCACAACCCTCACTTTCGGCTGTTACACCTCACTTCGCGTACAGCACTGTGAGTGGTCATTGTTATGTATCCTACCATATATTTCATCACAGGGGCATCGGCGTGCCCTGTGAAAAAATCTCATTCTGCTTCAGTATATCACAAACGCAGGGGAAAGTATACACGAAATTTGTACCCTGCGTTCTCAAAAATCTGCGGAAGTTTTCTGGCGGTACAAGCGGAATAATTCTCCATGCTCCATTGTTTTACATTGGGGATTCTCAGGTTTATACTGTATGTATCTTATGTAAGAAACAGGAGGTAGCTATGCGTTTTGAATTTGGGAAAAAAATTGCTACTTTGCGAAAGGAGCGAAAGGTCACACAGGCACAACTTGCAGAATATCTTATGGTGCAACCGCAGACAGTTTCGCGTTGGGAAGTAGAGGGGGGTGTTCCAGATGTGACACTATTGCCCCGTATTGCCCTGTTTTTTGGCATTACGCTAGACGAATTGTTTGGCATGACAGATATGGAACAGCTCGACCGACTGGTGTATAAATACTCCGTTCTCCGTGATGAACGCTCTTTCGAGGAGGTGATGCGAAGCATAGAAAGTGCGATAGGCTCTATTGCGGAGCAGTTGCACACGGCACACAGCGCAGAGACGGAATCCCTGCAACGACAGCGCGACCAACTTTTGGCGTGGAAAGTACATATCTACATCCAGAAATCACGGGCGGCACAGGCGCAGGCAGAAAAAATTTTGGACGAGTTGATGGCAGATATGAACGAAAGCCATCCACTGCACCTGTCGCTCACGCTTCAGAAGCAACAGTTTTGCATCCAACGCGGTGAGGGGCGGCGCGTACTAGAGCAGGCACGACAGGCGTGGGAAACTACGCCATCCCTCCGCAATCTCCACCGTTTGCTTGTGGCGTATCTGGAGATGGAGCGAGGCGAAGAAATTTTACAGCTATGGGAGCAAGACAACGCACAACAGCTGGTTTCTCCGCCAACCGCCGATACCCTGCCCCTCTGGGACATCCTATTCCGTGGCGCGGTTATCGCAAGAAATCTCAACTTTTTTGAGAAATATTTTGCGCTATTTCGTGAATATGCGGACGCACAAGCGATATTCTCCGCCGAGTGGCAACTTGCTATTCTGTACAGCGAACTGGGTATGATGCAGGAAAAGTTGGCATATAAAGACAAGCTGTTGGAACAGCTGGATACCCTCGACTGCAATGAATATCTCCGTATCTCCTATCGGGAACAAATCGCACAACTTTGATAGTTACTCTCTGCCGTTCAAAATAGTTGACGCTCTCATCGAAATTTGTTAGACTGTATCTGACACGGTTACTGTCTGCCCCTCATCTCCCTCCGTTGCGATGACGAAGGGAGTTTTTCTATGCCCAAAATCAACATAAATGAGAAAAGGGACTTGGCGGTGGACAAATTCTCCCCCGATGGCATAAATTTTCACCCTTTATTTTGTGACACAAGTGTGATATAATACCATATCAATTGGCAGTCCGTAAGGAGGGATTTTTGTGCGTAAGAGATTATCCAAGCTGTTAGACCCCAATCTACAGCCGTGTTTTCTGTGTATGCTCCTGTTCATTCTGGTGACTATGTTGGTCGAGCCAATTCTCGCGGCAGTGGAAACTTTTGTCGTGCTTGCCTTGTTCCTGTTTTGCCGTAAGCGGTCCCAACACCGCCGCCGCAGTATGTCGCAGTACATGGAAACCATCACAGGTGGCACGGATTCCATGCGCGGTAACAGCAGTATGCTCAATACACCGCTACCCGTGGTCGTATTCCGTGCAGACAATGGAGAAATTGTCTGGGCGAACGAAGGATTCCTCTCGCTGTACAAGGAGGCCGATGAGGTATTCAGTAAAAGCATTACCGAAGCCGTGCCAGAGTTGCAATATGACAGTATTCTCCGCGGTGAGCCTATCGGCGAGATTACCATGCTCCACGGCCACTCGTATCAGGTGTACGGCACAGCCAGCGCAGTGCATGGCCACGCCCAGACCCAACTGGTCACCACCTATTTCGTCGATGTCACCGAGCGCGAACATCTCCGTGCTGTGTACCAGTCCTCGCATCTGGTTGTGTCCATTCTGGTGCTTGACAACTACGAGGAGCTGTTGAAAGCAGGTGGCGAGGCGAGTAAATCCGCCGTTCTCGCCCAGATTGACGAACTGCTGAACGAGTATGTCAAAAATACTGGCGGTCTGTTGCGAAAGTACGACCGTGACCGCTATCTGTTTGTCTGTGACGAGCAGTGTTTCGCCACGCTGTTGGAACAGAAGTTCTCGATTCTCGAAGCCATTCACCAAGTCGTCAGCGAGGACGGCGTGACCGCCACGCTCTCCATCGGTACGGGCCGTGAGTGCGAAACCTACGAGGAGTCCTACCGCTGGGCAGTCAAGTCCATCGAGATGGCACTGAGCCGTGGCGGTGACCAGGCAGTTGTCAAGGACAGTCTGGATTTCCAATTCTACGGCGGACGCGCACAGTCCACCCAGAAGCGCACCAAGGTCAAATCGCGTGTCATGGCAAATGCACTGGGCGATTTGATTTCGGATGCCAGCGAGGTCTATGTCATGGGACACGAAAATGCCGACATGGATGCGCTGGGCGCGGCGGCAGGTATCTGCTGTGTGGCGCGTAAACACGGTAAAACTTATCGGATTGTCATGGACACGGAACGCAACAGTGCGGATGCACTGCTCCAAAAACTGTGCGTTCTCCCAGAGTATGACGGTGTTTTCATCAGCGGTGCCGATGCTTTCCTACACGCGCGCCCTGGCGCACTGCTGGTCGTCGTCGATACCAACCGCCCCGATATGGTCGAGAGTCGTCAACTGCTCGATAGCTGTAACCGCGTGGCTGTCATCGACCACCACCGCCGTGCCAACAGCTATATCGAAAGTGCCGCCCTCAATTTCCACGAGCCGTATGCCTCCTCTGCCTCCGAGTTGGTGACAGAGCTGTTGCAGTACATGGTCGAACCGTCCGACATCCTGCGTGTTGAGTTGGAGGGTCTGTTGGCTGGTATTATGTTGGATACCAAAAACTTTGTCATGCGTACGGGCGGACGCACCTTTGAAGCAGCGGCGTTCCTGCGCCGTATCGGTGCAGACCCTGTCGAGGTGCGCCGTTTCTTCCAGAGCGACTTGGAGAGCTTCAACCAGAAGGGCGATATTATTCGCGGTGCTAAGCTGTACCACGGCAATGTTGCCATCGCCGCCGCACAGGGCGAAGTGTCCCGTGTCACCGCCGCCAAAGCCGCTGACGAGCTGATTACCCTCAAAGGGATTCAAGGCTCGATTGTGCTGTACCGCGCTGGCGATGGTGTCGGCCTGTCGGGTCGCTCCTTGGGCGAAATCAATATGCAGTTTATTCTCGAACGCTTGGGCGGTGGCGGTAATGCCACAACCGCAGGCGGTTATGTCCCCAACAGCGATATCGACACGGTGTACTACCGTGTTATCGAGGCAGTTGAGGCATACTTTGCTATGTAATATCAATAATTTTCTATAATTTGGAGGAAAAAAAGATGAAAGTCATTTTACAGCAGGATGTCAAAGGACAGGGCAAGAAGGGCCAGATGATTGATGTGGCAGAGGGTTACGCAAGAAACTTTCTCCTGCCCCGTAAGCTCGCTGTTCTCGCCACCACCGATGCCATGAACACCATGAAGTTGCAGGAAAAGGCGAAGAAGGCCGAGGAAGCACGCCAGAAGGCCGAAGCGGAAGCCATCGCTGAGAAGCTCAAGAGTGTACAGGTCAAAGTGACCGCACGCGCTGGTGCCAATGGCAAGCTGTTCGGTGCTGTCACCACCAAGGAAGTATCCGACGCTCTGCTGGCACAGCATAAGATTGAACTCGCCAAGCAGAAGATTGTCCTCGACGAGCCCATCAAGTCCTTCGGTGGCTATCAGCTCAAGGCAAAGCTCGGCCACGAGGTGACTGGCACGATTCAGCTCCTCGTTGTCGAGGCGAAGTAAGAAAGGAAACACCACCGATGGCTGACGAATTACTGGCGCGACAGATGCCTCACAGCCTTGAAGCGGAACAGGCGGCACTGGGTGCGATGCTCATTGATGCCGACTGTATCAAGGATGTGATGGATAAGCTACAGCCAGAGGACTTTTATATTCAGCAGAACAAGGAAATCTTTGAAACCATTTACACCATGTTCAGCTATGCCAAACCGATTGACGGTATTACCGTTGCGGAGGAGATGCAGAAAAATGGTGTCTATGACGACTTAACCACACGCAAGTATCTCGCCCAACTGATTGAAATTACCCCGACCAGCGCGAATGTGATGGAGTATGTCGCCATCATTCGCAATAAGGCACTGCTCCGTTCCCTAGCGAAAGCGTCTGGTGACATTCTCTCCCAAGTACAGGAGGGGGGCGGTGAGGCGGTCGCGGTACTGGAGGCGGCAGAGCAAAAAATCTTCTCCATCCGCCGTGGCAGAAGCGCACAGGACATGGTGCCCATCGCGCAGGTGATTAAGCCTGTCCTCGATGAAATCAACGAACTCTCCGCCAACAAGACAGGTCTGCGCGGATTGAGCACGGGTTTTTCCGCCGTGGATGCCAAAATTCACGGTCTGGGCAAGTCCGACTTGATTCTGTTGGCCGCTCGTCCTGCGATGGGCAAGTCCTCGTTTGCCATGAATATCGCCCTAAATGTGGCGCGTACCAGTGGGAAAACGGTTGCGGTATTCAATCTCGAAATGAGCAAAGAACAGCTCGTGATGCGTCTGCTGTCCTCGGAAGGACTGGTGGATAACACCAGACTAGCCACAGGGCGATTGAATACTGCCGACTGGGGAAAATTGACCCAGGCAGCGCGCTCGTTACGCACCATGGACCTGCGTTTGGACGACAATCCGCTGTTGACTGTAGCAGACATGAATGCCAAGTGTCGCCGTCTGGACAATCTCGGTCTGGTGGTTATCGACTACTTGCAGTTGATGACCTCCTCAGGTGGCAGGA
>JAZRID010000165.1:0-4674 GCA_045645125.1 Oscillospiraceae bacterium
CAATCTTCGCCAACTCAATCTCGTGTTCGCTGTAGCCCAAGGTGCGTAGAATATTCTCCGCCATATCCGCTACGCCACAGACATGGGGAAAGCTGTGTTCCGTGAAGCCGAGCGCAGACAGCGATTCATCCGCACGGGTAATATAGGTATTCACGGCGGCATTTCCGCGGAGCATTTCATAAGTGACCATAAGAGCCTCCTTAAAATCTTCAAAATTTTAGCACTTTAGGCTATGATACCACATCAGCAAACTTTTGACTACTCTTTTTCACAAAAAAACAAAGTCGGCGCGAACCGACTTTGCTTTCTGGCATATTGACTATTTGGTGTCTGCGGTACCCTTGTGTATCTCTACAAGCTGTTTCTGTGCAAACTGTACATCGCATTTTCTGGGGTACTGCATCAGCTCTTTGTACGCTTCCAGTTCTGCTCGCGCCGTGTCAGAAAGAAAGGCTTCGACTCGCTGGACCACGGCACTACTTGCCCCTAGCAACGCAAGCGCAAGCATCCGCATCTCTGTCTGTCCCAACCATGCACGGAACTGCTTATCCGAGAACTCCAACAGGCGGTCAAAGGATGGTTCTAACGACTCCGTGTGCGCGCGCCGCCCCTTTCGCCTTGCTTTTACCCAAACACAATCGGTATCCTCTATCTCTCGCAATTGGCAATATAGGACTGCATCCGTGTCACCATCTTGGAAACTGCGGTCATAAGCCCCATCCCGATGGACAGGTACACTCGGAAGATTACCAATCAGCACTTCTCCCTCCGCATCTAAAATGGCATACCGCATCCCGTGGCGTGTCTTTTTTCCTGCGATGCAACCATAGGTAACATCCAGCCAGATGATGTCCCATGTAAATGGTACCACCTGCTCGCCCTCTCCGTTCAGCGCACCCCAAAAGCCGTCCTTTTTCGCAATAATGATATCCGTGTTCTGTCCACTGCGTCCCAGATACTGGTATATCGGCGGAATCACCACCAAACCATCCTCATCCAATGCGCCCCATCTGCCACCTGCAAACTGGTCTTTCGCCCCCTCTGGGTCGCCCATATAGAAATCTCCTAGCGCAAGATGTGGCCACGCATCCAAGCAAAAGCGCATGAGGGGCGTTTCATTTACATAAAAGCTATCTTGATTTGGACGAGGCATACCATCACAGAACTTAGCAACGGGATAGGCTAGAATTTTGCCGTTTCCTGTACAATACCCCCACTGACGGTCACAAACAAACGCATACGGTTCCTGCGTGCCACCGATAGGAGGCGCAGTCCTCGGTGTTATATAGCGAATCTTATCCTGCTCCACTCTCTCCGCGATACGAATATATCCATCCTCCGTCATAACGGCATCCCGAAATTCGTACTCTGGTACGCTGTTGTACCAGATGGCGCATTGCTCAGGGTTAATGAAAGAACCACAGCACCTCGCATAATAGACGCGACAAGGTTTCCCCTGTATCGCTGTCACAAAGGTTTCATTCTCTTGGGTAGCATCTAATGCATCTACCAAGGGCGTATAGACTGGCTGTGGCACTTCTGCTAAATTTTCTGCAAGAACCTCCAATTCATACCCCAAAAGGGTGTAGCGTGTTCCTTCCCCTTGTCCCTTTCGAAGCAAAAACAGTGCATTGCGTTCCCAGCACTTGCGAATCCCTGTATATAAAAACGGAACGACAACCGTACCGTTTCTATCTAAAACACCCCACAGATTGTCCTTCTTAGCAATATAATACGCGCCAACGCACGGAGATATATACTGGTATATCGGTGCGGCAACCAGATTCCCCTCATTATCGAGCAACCCCCAACGGCCGTTATACCGTTCCCCATCGGGATGAAAGATATGGCAACAAATAGAATCTTCTTTTACGCCATCTTCAGGAAACGGCACAGTATTGAATCGCGCGATACAGCGTGTATCTGTATGACTCCACTCGTTACGGTGGAACGGTTCAAAAAAGCTCCATTCGGGAGGTTGCACGATTTCGCCACTCCACAGGTCGCAATATCCCCACTGCTCCCCGATTCTGATACGACCGATTTTCGTTCGTTGTGCCAACTCACAATCCGTTGGTGCATCCCCTGCTCCTAGCCATCTGCGCAGTTCTGCCCTGTCATGTAGTACCCTTGCCACGGATTCACAGGCAACATCCACCAAAGACTGCGCCATCTCTACCGTGTCGCAGGGTGCGCCGAATGGTGTAATCTCTGGCAGATGTAGGTCATCCCCAGGAACACAGCGCAATACAGTGAACTTCCCATCGTATTCATACCAACGGCACTTGACTTTCGCTACATACCACCACAGTCGGCTAGCTTCTACCGCAAAATCATATAGTTCCTCGTTGTAATAATGAAAGGTATTAAACTGCCACTGACTCCCCTCCCACAGTTTTGGCATGGCAGGCAAGTTCTCAATCAGCTTTTTGCCAGAGCAAGTCCAAATGGTGTACCGCTCCTGTGCGCAAGTGATGATTTTTCCCTCGTCTGCAAAGCAGATAGCATCGTATGTACAGGGAATGACTTCTTTTCCAAATGTGTCAATCATCCCCCACAAACCGTCCTGTTTTGCCAACAGGACACCATCTTTGATGGGACTGAGGTATTGATAGTTTGGCTGTACCACCATACCGCCATCCACAGTGAGCAGTCCCCATTGGCCATCATATGCGATATCACAGGGAGCAAAAGTTTCCTCGAAAATTTCCACAGAATCAGAATGTATCCGCGCCTCCTCTTTTGCATTGCATCTTGCCAAGGCTCGTCCACCTACCGTGGGGATAAAATGGCCACACCATCCCCACTGCGGTTCGTGGACAATTTCCCCCTCCCAACGGTCACAATAGCCCCACTTGCCATCTATGACAAAGGGCAACAGTACATAGGCAGTTTCGGTACGCGCATCGAGAGCGTCCTTTGGCAGATAATACTTGTCTTTGCCATTTACCACGACTGGTTTTTTACAAGGACTCGCCATCGCTTCCTCGTAGCAACCAGCAAACAGCACACGGTTGTCGTCGGACAAATACGCCGATAGCAACGCACCATTGGAACAAAGTACACTACAATTTTTCACTAGACCACGCCTCCTAACTGTTATCGTGTATGGTGTTATCTAAAAAAATGATACCACAGAGGGTACTCAAAAATTTGCGTACCCCTTACCTTGACATCATAGTATATAATTAAACTAAAAGATGACATAAATGCCCACGATACCAAAAGAAAGGACGAAACAATATGAATACATCCACGGTAAAAAGTATTTATAGACGCTCTGCCATCGCAAAAGAAGTGCTGGCACAGTATTTGGACCATCATCCTTCTACAGAATTGTTCCAAACCTATTTTCACCTACGCCCCACCAGTAAAGGTATCACGATTGTTTCCACACTGCCCGATGCTCCTATGCGTGGCATTTCCGTCAAAAATGCAGACCAATTACAGAATACACTGGAACAGCTGGGAACTTTGCTCCCACACTTGGTTGACGCGGATTCCGCGCAGGTGGTGGAAACCCTCCGTCCACTCGGCTTCAAAAAAAGAAGCAAGAAGTCGTTCCGCGAAGAAGATGTACAAGCTACCTTTCTCCGCCGTATGATTGCCCACGACCCTGCCTGCCAGAATATTCAATTTGTTGCGTCTGAATTGACGCTTGCACGAGCAATGCGCTTTGATGTCGTTGGCTATCGCCCCAGCGATGACACTTTGTTTTTATTTGAAATGAAGAAAGGCCGTGAAACCAGTGCCACAACGCAAGTTCTAAACTACCGTAGACACATCGAGGAACATCGGGATAATTTTGCCAAAGTTCTCTCCGTATATCCCAATTTCCCTGTCAGTGGCTTTTCTAGCATCAAATGTGTGACCGTTATGAAATTTTACGAAAATTCTCCAGAATCAGTCTGGGAAAATACTGTCACGGCGCACGATGTCGATATCTGGATGTATGACAGTGAACTGAACTTCCCCAAGAGGTATATGCGATGACGATTACGATTCACCGTGGCACACACCAGATTGGTGGCTGTGCTACAGAGATTTGCTCTGGCGATACGCGTATTGTGATTGACATGGGCAGTGAATTGCCATGTGCCGATGGCACCGCCCCCCAGAAACCGCTATCCATTTCTGGTGTCACCGAAGGCGCACCCAACTGTGACGGTATCTTTTTCACCCACACCCACGGCGACCACATTGGACAGTTGGAGCATATTGCAGACGGTATCCCTCTTTACATGGGGGATACCGCCAAAGAACTCTGTTTAATTTTGTATCGCTATCTCAATCAAATGCCGTCCGTAGACAAGACGAAAACCATTTACGCACTGGAACGCGCCAACACCTTCCAAATGGCAAAGAAAATTCCAGTCGGTTCTATCACCGTCACGCCGTTCTGGATTGACCATTCCGCCTTTGATGCCTATATGTTCTTAATCGAAGCGGAGGGGTTGCGTATTCTGCACACGGGCGATTTTCGTCTGCATGGGTTCCGTGGTCATAAAACGATTCCCATGCTTCAAAAATATGTAGGACAGGTAGACTGGGTCATCTGTGAGGGTACCATGCTCTCGCGCGAAACAGAAACTGTCCTGTCGGAGCGTGATATTCAACAGAAAGCACGGGAATTGATGGAGCAATATCCGCGTGTATTCGTCCTCTGCTCCTCTA
>JAZRID010000166.1:0-7861 GCA_045645125.1 Oscillospiraceae bacterium
GCTGGCAGACGCAAGAGTGGAGCTAGACGATGGTTGGCGTGAGTATGAGGACGGGAAAGCGGAGGCGGAGCGCGAGTTTGCAGATGCGTATGCCGAGCTGACGGATGCGGAAGCGGAGATTGCGGAGGCGTATCAGGAGTTGGAGGACTTAGAGGAAGCCGATACCTACACGCTGACGCGCAAGGAAAATGCAGGCTATGCGTCGTTTGACAACGACATTAGCATTGTCAAAGCGGTGTCGGTGGTGTTCCCTGTGTTCTTCTTCCTCGTTGCCGCACTGGTGTGCGTGACAACGATGACGCGCATGGTGGATGAACAGCGCACCCAAATCGGTGTCTTGAAAGCACTGGGATATAGGAACGCACAGATTATGGGAAAATATGTGTTCTATGCAGGGAGTGCGTCCTTGATGGGATGTGTGATTGGCTATGCGGTCGGTTCTACTGCACTGCCATGGGTCATCTGGTTGATTTATGGCATTATGTATGACTTTGCACCGCTGACTTTCCTCTTTGACCCTGTTCTTGCTGTGCTGTCCTTTACAGCGGCTCTGCTGTGTTCTGTGGGTTCGACCTATTTGGCCTGTCGTGCAGAACTCAGGCGCACGGCGGCGGATTTGATTCGTCCCAAAACACCCAAGGCAGGAAAGCGCGTCTTTTTGGAGTACATTACCCCCATCTGGAGCCGTCTGAGCTTCCTACACAAAGTATCGGTGCGAAATGTCCTGCGCTACCGCAGTCGCCTGATTATGATGGTGCTGGGTATCGGCGGTTGTACCGCACTGTTGGTCACTGGTTTCGGTCTGAAGGATTCCTTGACCACGGTGATTGACGAGCAATTTGAGAAAATTACGCTGTACGACTACAGTGTGACTTTCCGTGAGGGACAGAGTGCCGATGATATCACAGAATATCTGATGGAAAAAGGGTGGGTGGATGGTCTGCTCACCCACAGCGGAAATATTGATGTGGTGACGGACAACGGCACGAAGTCGGTCTATCTCGTTATCTCGGCGGAGGCCTCGTTTGACGGCTATATCTCTTTGCACCACGGTGGGGAGCCAATTCCCCATCCCAATTTGAACGAAGTGGTACTGAATGAGGGATTGGCGAAGCAGTTGAAGATTGCTGTGGGCGATGAGATTCGTCTGCGTGGTGACGGCGGAGAAACGATGTATGTGACTGTCAGCGCGGTGTGTGATAACTATGTGAACAACTATGTGTATCTCCATCCCGACACCTATGCACAGCAGATGGGGAAACCTGTAGAGTTCCAAACGCTGTTCCTCCATGCCCATGAGGGGGCAGATGCCTACGCAGAGGGCGCAAAACTCGCAGACTATGAGAGTGTCAGCCGTGTAGCTGTCAATGAATCTTCCCGTGGGCAGGTGTTGCAGACGCTGGGTCGTCTGGATTACTTGATACTGGTCGTGGTGCTGTGCGCTGGTGCATTGGCGTTTATCGTGCTGTACAATCTGACCAATATCAACATCACCGAGCGAATCCGTGAGATTGCAACCATCAAAGTGTTGGGATTTTATCGCAAGGAAACGGCTTCGTATGTGTTCCGCGAGATTTATATTCTGGCAGGACTGGGCAGTATCGTGGGTGTTTTTCTGGGAAAGGCACTCCATGCGTTCGTCATGGCACAGGTGCAGATTGATGCGGTGTATTTCCCCTGTATCATACAGACGATGAGTTACCTGTACGCGGTGGGTCTGACGCTGGGATTCACCGTACTTATCGCGATGGTGATGCGCGGACGCTTGCATACCATTGATATGGCGGAATCTCTGAAATCGGTGGAATAAACGAGAAAAGGCTCCTCTTGTTTCCAAGGGGAGCCAAAATTTTATCATTATAAATGGTTATGGCGTAATAGTCAGGCAATAGAAAGATGGTCGGTTGGGATATCGTTTGTCGGGGGTATTCCATAGTTTTGCACTGTCGATGTCTTTGATATCCTCCGCGGTAAGTTCGTCTGCGGAAATTGTCTGCCGATGAATGACAGGGCTGTCCTCAAAGTCGTAATAATCGCCCAACCAGATGTGCCAGAGTTCCACAACATCCGTGTGCTGTAATGCGGTTTTGATGTATGTGATGAGTTGTTTGGCTCTGCCGTCGGTGTAGTGCCACTCCAAATGGACACCGTGTTTCTTGTCGGTATAACAGCTGACATCTCGAAAGTTTTTCAAAAAATAGTTGTCGTCTGCGCCACCGTCCTCCACGGTTACAACGCCGTTTTCCAGACGGATGTGACACGGATAGTCTTGGGATGGTGCTACTTCGGGCAGGGGTATATCAGAGGCAAGAAAAGTACATACGCTCATAGCACGACGCTCCTTTGGCAAAATTTTGGGTATCTTTATGGTAGCATAGGGTATGAGCAAAAGCAACAGGCACAGCAGTTCTTAGTGAACCACTGTGCCTGAAAACTATACTAGGGCAGATAGTTGCGTAGGATTACATCTTTTCGGGTGCTTCGACACCGAGGAGGGCAAGACCGTTCTTGAGAACAGCACGGGTGGTGTCTGCCAGCTTCAGACGAGCGGCAACCACATTGGCCTCCTCGCCCTTGATACGGCAAGCATTGTAGAACTTGTGGAAACAGCTTGCCAAATCCACCAGATAGCGGTTGATGAAACTGGGGTCATAGTCGCGCGCAGCCAGACGCAGTGCCTCGCAGTACTGAGAAATCTGCTTGATGAGTGCCTGTTCCGTTTCGCCAGGGAGCAGTGCGATATCCACAGCAGAAGCAGTGGGAACGGTGCAACCCTCGCTCTCCAGCGTACGCAGGAGGGAGCAGATACGGGCATGAGCATACTCGACATAGTAGATGGGGTTCTCGCTGTCCTCACGCACGGCAAGACCCAAATCGAAATCCATCTGTGTGTCGGGCTTGGCGTTGAAGAACCAACGGGTAGCATCCACAGGAACTTCGTCCAACAGGTCGGTCAAGGAGATGGCCTTACCAGTACGCTTGCTCATCTTGACCAGTTGGCCATCACGCAGGAGCTTAACCAACTGCATCAGAACAATGTCCAGACGCTCGGTGCCGTTCAGCCCCAGTGCGTCCATCGCACCCTTCAGACGCGCAACATGGCCGTGGTGGTCTGCGCCCCAGATGTTGATGACACGGTCAAAACCGCGCTTCTCGAACTTGTTGCGGTGGTAGGCGATATCAGCGGCAAAGTAGGTGTAGAAACCGTTGGCACGGCGCAACACATCGTCCTTCAGCTCCAACTTGGCGATATCCTTATCGCTCTTGCCTGCCTTACGCAGATTCTCCTCCAAGATACGGGAGGTAGCGAGCCACAGTGCGCCGTCCTGCTCGTAGGTGTAACCGCGCTCGGTGAGCTTGTCCACGGTTTCTGCCACATAACCGCTGTTGTGCAGTTCGGACTCAAGGAACCAAGTGTCGTACTCGATTTTGTAACGCTTGAGGTCGGTTTTCATCTTGGGGATATTGTGTGCCAGACCGAAAGTGGCGAGTGCCTCGTGGCGTGTAGCGGTGTCGCTATCCTTGTACTGCTCGCCAAACTTCGCATAGAAGCCCTGTGCCAGCTCGCGGATATCGTCGCCGTGGTAGCCGTCCTCGGGGAAGGGAATGTCATCCTCGCCGTGGATAATCTGGAGATAGCGTGCCTCCAGAGAATTGGCGAACTTCTCAATCTGATTACCAGCGTCGTTGACATAGAATTCACGGGCAACCTCGGCACCAGCGGCCTCCAGAACGGCCGCCAGTGTGTCACCCAGAACACCGCCACGCGCATTGCCCATGTGCATGGGGCCAGTGGGGTTGGCGGACACGAATTCGACCATAATCTTCTGACCCTTGAGGGTGTCGGCACGACCATAGCTGTCGCCCTCGCTCTCGACTACGGCGAGAACATCAGCGAACCACTTGGAGCCGAGGCGGAAGTTCAGAAAGCCAGGGCCAGCGATTTCCACGGTGGAGAAATAACTGTCGGAGAGGTCCATATTCTCCATCAGAATGGTGGCGATGTCGCGGGGGCTCTTGCCCATGCCCTTGGCGGCGGCCAAGGCGAAAGTGGTGGTATAGTCGCCGTTGGCGGTGTCCTTGGGAATCTCGACACCAGCGCGGACTTCCACACCAGCAGGCAGTTTGCCAGCGGCGGCGGCCTGCTCATAGGCGCGGTAAGTCAGGCTCAAAACTTGGTCCTTTGCATTTTGAATCATATTTATCATCGTCGTTTACCTCATACTCTCTCGTACACGAATTTTGAATTGGTGTCGGCCTGTGACCTGTTGCTCGACGGCAATGGTATACTTGATATCCATAATACCGCCGCGCTCATGCAGACGGTGGGCGAGTTTTTCCGTGGTAATCTCCACGGTTAGCGCACCCAGTGGGGTTTCATAGAGGGACATATGGGGATAGCCCACATGGAAACGCATCTCATTGTTGATACTGCCTGTGCGACGCAAGATGACAGTATCCCCTTGGACAATAAAGCGCGTCGTTGTGCCGTCCATGCCAGTCAGTTCACTCTCTTGGTATTCCAGAACAATTTCGCCGTCGTCGGCAATGGTCATACGGCCTTCGGTGGTCAGTTCTACGGTATCGGGGTCGATATCCTCGAAATACTGCTCACCGCGCACAGAAATCAATACATTCTTTTCTATCATGGCTCTTAATACTTTGAAATATCAATTTTTTCGACTTGACCTGTGATATCCTCTCCCAAAAACAGAGAGGCCAGACGCGCAAAGCCGTCTACACGGTCACTGGTATAGTAGTAGGATTCTCCGCGCTCGCGTGTCGCAAGTGCGTCTTGCGCGGTTAAGAGGGCGCGTGTCGCCTTGGCGGATTCGGCACCAGCATCAATCAAGGTGACACCACTGCCGAGAATTTTTTCAATGACAGGGGCAATCAGTGGGTAGTGGGTACAGCCGAGAACCAGGGTATCAATCCCTTGTTCACGCAGTTCGCACAGATAATCTTCTGCAACGGTTTCGATGACAATATCGCCCACATGACAGCGTCCCTCCTCAACCAGAGGGACAAACAGCGGACAGGCTTTGCTGTACAGTTGAATGTCGGGGGCGACCTGTTGGAAATGTCGCTCATAGGCTCCACTGGAAACGGAGGCTTGTGTCGCCACGATGCCGACACGCCCATTTTGGGTGGCGCGCACAGCGGCCTCGACCGCAGGCTCTACCACGCCGATAATGGGGAGGTCATTTTCCGCGCGCAGTTCGCGCAGACAGTTACTACTGACCGTACCACAGGCGATGACGACCGCCTTGAGGTTGAACTGGCGCAGAAAGTGCATATCTTGTCGAGCATATTTGAGCAGGGTATCGCGACTTCTTCCGCCGTAAGGGACACGAGCGGTGTCACCGAAGTATATAATGTTTTCAGAGGGCATCAGGTGCCGTAGTTGTCGAGCCGCAGTCAGACCGCCGAGGCCAGAGTCAAAAACACCGATAGCGCATTGATGCAAGGCAAGCACCTCCTTGTGAGAACAGTGTCAATGCAACCCCTATAGTATACTATGATTTTGCAACGATAACAAGTAAAAATTTGGCCGTTTTGCCCTGCTTTTTCTGTGGAATTTTCCGTGAATATCTGCTATACTGTGAATACTGTTTTTTAAGGAAGGAGACCCGCTATGGAACTGCATCTGACAGAAAAACAATTCAGACGACTGCTGGATTTGGTGTACATAGGAAACTGGGTGCTCAATTCAACCCGAGGCGACGACCGTATCCGCCAGTATGACGAGGTGGAAAGTCAGGTCTTTGCCCATTGTCTGGAGCATGGAATGGCAAAGCTTGTGGAGCTGTATGATGGGGAAATTATCCCCTCCCGTGCCTTTGCCGAAGGTGGTATCCATGAGGCGATTATGGCCTATGAGGATATTACCTTCTTTGAAATTCTGGCGGAGGAAATGGCACTGCGGGACCTCGATACTGACCACGCCACCGCAGAAAATTATGATGATATCGTGGCGCGGATGGAGGAGTATATGGGGGAATTTGAGGCGCACGGTACGGACCACATTAGTGTGGACATGGAATAGTGTATAGGAAATTGGTGTGACGGAGAGGATGCGTACGAAACAACCGCATAGAAACTGTTCGATAGACAGAGGGTGTTGCAGAAATGTGACACCCTTTGTTTTTTGCCTGTCCCTGTGCATTGTGCAAGGTATCTAATTTTATGCCGATAGACTATGGATTTATACAAAGATGCGCGACTACTATTGACAATCATATGATTGTGATGTAAAATTATAGTACAACGAAAGGAGGTTGGATGATGGATTGGGTGATTCCGGGGACCGTGATTCCTGCGCGCCGTGGGGACCCAGATGCCGCACAGACACAAATCACCTCCATGTTTCTGGCAGGGGGGATGGTTCGTAGTCAGGTGGCAACCGTGACGGGACTGGAGGCACACGCCGTTCAAAATTGGGTGAAACGCGGATTTTTATCACCGCCGATTGGAAAACGGTATACCTGTCGCCAGTTTTGTCGCATTGTCATTATCAATATGCTGAAAAGTGTCCTGCCGATGGAGAAAATTTGTGCCCTGTTGTCGTATGTGAATGGAGAACTGGATATTGAATCCGATGATTCCATTGATGACAGTCAGCTGTACTTTGCATTTCTCCATGTGGCCGCCAATTTGCGTGATTTAGCAACGGACCAGATGGCACTGAAACGGGCGATTGCAGACAGTTTGGCCGAGTACCAAGAGCCTGTGCCTGGTGCCAAAGCGCGTGTAGAACAGGTTTTATTGATTATGCTGACGGCGTGGGCCTCGGCCCAGCTACAGCGTGAAGCAGAAAACCTTTTCACAAATTTAGATTTGGAAGGAGAATAAAAATGGAAAATTACAACAATCAGTCGCCCTTTACGACACCACCGAAACCGCCGAAGCAGAAAACCATCCATCCAGTGAACACCAAAAAACTGGTGCGCCGTTTCTTGCTTGGTGTACTGGTGTTGGTACTGGCCCTTGGTGCGTCCACCTGTTTCTATACGGTGGATGATAAGCAACAGGCAGTCGTGACCACTTTCGGCAAGGTCACTTCCATCAATGATGCAGGTGTCCACTTCAAATTGCCGTTCGGGATTCAGCAGGTGGAAAAGGTCAATGTCCATGTCTACCAGAAGATTGAACTGGGCTACCGCACCGATGGGAACAATACGGATTATAAGTTGGTAGACGATGAGAGTACCATGATTACGGGCGATTATAACATCGTCAATGTGGACTTCTTCGTGGAGTATAAGATTTCTGACCCTGTGCAGTATCTCTATGCTAGCGATGACCCACAGGCCATCCTGCGGAATTTGATTCAAAGCCAAGTACGCAATGTGGTCGGTTCCAGTACGGTTGATGCCGTTTTGACGGATGGTAAGGAGAATATCCAGATGCAGGTGAAGGAACTGGTGTCTGGTATTCTGGGAGAATACAATATTGGTCTGACCTTGGTGGATGTCAAGATTCAGGACTCTGAACCGCCCACGCAGGAGGTTATTGAGGCGTTTAAGGCGGTGGAAACTGCCAAGCAACAGGCAGAAACCGTGGTGAACGATGCGAAGGCGTACCAGAATGCACAGTTGCCCAACGCACAGGCTGAGGCAGACAAGCTGATTCAGAATGCGGAGTATTTGAAACAGCGTCGTATCAATGAGGCAACCGAGCAGGTTGCGATGTTCCGCGCGATGTATGAGGAGTATGCCAGAAATAGTGCGATTACCAAGTCGAGAATGTACTATGAGGCGATTCAGGAAATTCTGCCCGGTGTGCGCGTGTATATCGACACCACCGGTAGTGAGGGAAATGTGGATATGATGCTCCCTCTTGAGAGCTTTACCAACTGATG
>JAZRID010000167.1:0-1361 GCA_045645125.1 Oscillospiraceae bacterium
GCTGTCCGTTGTTTTTTGTGTTTTTAGGGGAATAGCAGGGGGGGTGGGCAGGCAAAATGCCTGCATTCACGCAGAAAACGCCGTAGTTGCGTTGGTGTACTGGTAATCGGTTTTGGTAGTTGCTATAATCACAGCAAATCAATAAAGAGGAGGTTCTTTCTATGAAAACGATAAAACAACTACTGCGTCAGCCTGTGAAAACGGCGGTGGGGATTTTCATGGTTGCCCTTGCCTTTGCTATCCTCGTGACCTGCGTGGGACAGTATACCGCCACCGACTTGACACGCAAAAACCTCGACGATCGCTACACCACAACGGCACTCTATAATGACGACTATTTTTGGGAGATAACGGAAACAGGGGGCGTGCGTTTCCTCTCAGAACTGCCAGAGGAAACACAGGCATGGGTGGATGAGATAACCCAGACGCGCACCGATATCGTCAAGACCATATCCCAAACAGGGCTTCTTTCTGCCTATAGTCCTGGACTTCGGATTGATAACTTCTCAAACTATGCGTTTGGTAAATGGATTGACCAGGGATTTCCCTATTGCTGTGCTATGTTGGAGATTACGCTGACGGACATTGGAACGGTGTACTATGAAAATATGAGTACCTCGATAGACAGCAATGGCGAAAAGCGAGAATGTTTATATGAAACGAAGGTATTCTGTGTGGGAACGGTGGACCGTATCGTGGGGTTGGAGCAGGGCTTTTCCTCTCCGCTTGGAAAGAATATTCTTTTGGAGGTTACCGTTTATAGCAAAGCGGATTTTGAAGCACTGAAGTTGTGCATCGGAGAGAAATACCTGATTTACGGTATGAACTTCTCGAACGATGTAGAAGCACGGTTGAGTGCCATGCACCGCGACGCTTACGAGGAGTTATTCGGAGCGTTACAGTATCGCGACCCTCTTTCTCTGTTTCTGGATTACAGTCCGATTTTGGAGCAGATTGGGTGCGTGATGGAAATTTGCGACTTTTCGTCTATTCCAAGTCATCAGCCTGCCTTTGATGAAAACGACAACTTTATAGGATTTGAGCCAGTATTTGACCGCCGTATTCGGTTTGATGAAACTGGAATGGGACAGTGGGTGCCGACGGAAGAATACATTGCCGATTATCAATTGCCCACCTTTGCCCACCTGAGTGGTTCTGCCGATGAATTTTTAGCATCTGAGGAGGGGGCACTCTGGCGGAAATGGTTGGAAAATTTGGAAATTAACAACCACAGCTTTCCTGTTTTGTGCGTAGAAAAATTGGGCTATCAGGCAGGATTTTTCAGAGAGGACGCACGCATTGTCGATGGGCGAGATTTTACGGAGAGCGAACTGGCAAACGGAGAAAAGGTCTGCATCATC
>JAZRID010000168.1:0-1762 GCA_045645125.1 Oscillospiraceae bacterium
TGTACCGTGGTCGGCGTGATGCTAAGAATATTGAGATTCTCGGTATGGCCGTCCTCGTCACCGGTTTCGGTTTCTGTCGTTCGCATGGGCAAGGTAATGGTGCTATCCTCTCGGCGCATATACTGTGTTGCTAACAGGGCGATAAAGAGCAACACCCCCAGCGCAATCATCGCATAAAATGGTTTATGATGCTTCATAGGACAAGCCCCCTTTCGGGAGATTACGCGGTAAAGTCCTCTGGTTTTTCCCCACGGTCGAAGTGCCAGAGAATAGCCTCCGCAATACGGCGACAGGCGTTACCATCACCATAGGGATTGACGGCGTGTGCCATCGCGGTGTAAGCAGTTTCGTTGGTGATGAGTTCATGTGCCATTGCCACAATGGTGTCGCGGTCAACACCTGCGAGCTTCACTGTGCCTGCTGCAACCGCCTCGGGACGCTCCGTTTCTCGGCGCAACACCAGAACGGGTTTGCCCAGTGCAGGGGCTTCCTCTTGCAATCCGCCAGAGTCCGTGAGAACCAGATAGCAACGCGCCATCAAGTTGTGCATCTCATCGGCAGGGAGAGGGGGAATCAGGTGGACATTGGGAATGTTTTCGAGGTGACGCTTTGCGCACTCCTGCACCACAGGGCTGAGGTGGACAGGGTAGACCAATTCAATATCGTCATGCGTGCGCGCAATCTCCGCCAGAGCGGACATGATATCCTCCATCGGTTGTCCGTAGTTTTCACGGCGGTGGCAGGTGACGAGAATGATTTTCTTGTCACCGTAGGGCAGACGGTTCAGTGCTTCGGTTGCGAAAACATAGTCCTCGCGTACCGTGGTTTTTAGTGCGTCAATGACGGTGTTACCTGTGATAAACAGCCCCTTGTCAATGCCTTCGCGCAGAAGATTTTCACGGTTGCTCTGCGTGGGGCAGAAGTAGAGGTCAGCAATGGAGGTGACGAGTTTACGGTTCATCTCCTCGGGGTACGGGGAGTATTTGTCGTAGGTACGCAGACCTGCCTCGACATGGCCGACAGGTACTTTGTGATAAAAAGCGGAGAGCGCACCAGCGAAAGTGGTGGAGGTATCACCGTGTACGAGAATCATATCGGGCTTCAACTGCTCAATGGCTTCGTCCATACCGATAAGACACTTGCTGGTAATGGAGCTGAGGGTCTGGCGAGGGGTCATAATATCCAAATCCCAGTCTGGTTTGAGATGGAACACTTCCAACACACTGTCGAGCATTTCACGGTGCTGTGCGGTGACACAGCAGATGGATGTTATCTCCTCGTATTTTGCCAGTTCTTGCACCAGTGGTGCCATTTTAATGGCTTCGGGTCTTGTGCCAAATACGCTCATAATGCGTAACTTTTCCATTTACATCTCCTCCTTATCGCTCTCGTTGTGCGGTTCATTTTCAGTAACGGTCTTTTTCTCGTGGGGATAGCGTGCAATGCGTGCCACCGTGTAGGCGGTGATGAGCAACGCAACCGCAAAGAGAATCAGTTTGATATACCCTGTGGAAACAATCATCACGGCGCACAGACCGAGAACACCAGAGATGAGGTACAGGGTTGCCACGGCCTGTTTTTGGTTCATACCCATGTCGATGAGCTTGTGGTGGGTGTGGCTACGGTCGGCGGTCATGGGGTTTTGTCCCTTCAAAATTCGTCTGGTGAAGGCGGAAGTGGTGTCGTAGATGGGGAAACCGAGGATAATGAACGGAACGACAAAGGAAATCACCGCATAAAATTTGAACAGCCCCAACACGGA
>JAZRID010000169.1:0-5765 GCA_045645125.1 Oscillospiraceae bacterium
CCTGGTCTGGGCAATTCTTAATTAAAAGCAGTGTCTTTGTTCCACCAGATAGCATTAAAGGAGGAATCATCCCCAGAACAGGACTTTGAATCAAATGTTTATCAAGAACTTTTGATTTATCAACGCCTTTGATTACAGCTTTTGCGAAATCGTCTTCTAGCCATTCTTCTTCATATGTGTGTTTAAAATATACTTCTGTATTATAAATCGCCTCAGGCATATCTCCAAAGTATATATGAAGCATATCATCAAACCTTTCTTGCAGTAATCACGATACCGCACACTACTGTGGTTTATTATACCCTTTTCCATGGTTCAGAGTCAATAGAAAGCTCTTATTTTCACTATCATACTCTAAAGTTTCCGTTTCCCATGCAAAAAGTCCACCAAGCTCCGACTAAGGAATTTGGTGGACCTATTTTTTCTCTATTACTCGTTGATGATGGTCTGTATGCTATCTGTCAGCGTTTGCACCTGCCCAGACAGCTGGAAAATATCCTGCCCCATCTTTCCCGTGGCTTCAAACACGCCTTTTAGACCGTGGAGCGTAGAGGAAAGCTGTTGCAACATAGCGCAAATATTTTCGATGTTGCCCTGTATGGTATCCGTTTTCTGGGATACCGCCTGCGAACTGTTCTCAAAGTTTTTGGTGGCAGATTGGGTTTTATCCGCCAGAGTCCCAACCTCTTTCGCGACAACAGAAAATTCTCTGCCCACACTCCCCGCTCTCGCCGCCTCGATGGAGGCATTGATAGACACCAATTTAATCTGTTTGGCAATCTCCTCGATGACCTTGGAGTTATCCACATACTGTTCATTGATGTCACTGATGGCGGAGATATCGCGCAAAATCACATTGCTGAGATGCTGGAAATTTTGGATAGAATCCTGCAAGCTGTCGATGGCAGTCAGATTTTCCTGGGCACTGGAAACAATATTGTTCGAGTAATCGCTCATGGACAACACCTCGCTGGTCAGCTCCCCAGACAGTTCATTGATTCTCTTTTGCACTGCCAAGGTCTTATTGGCACTATCCTTAATCTTTTGGTGTTCTTTCTCGTTATTCCGCAACACAAACTGGTGGCAGTTTGAGGGAAAGTTCAGCCCTCTGGCAATCGCCATCGCCATATGGCGGCAGGTCATGTAGCCACAGGCTTGGCAGTCAATCGTTTTCTCTGCATCGGTATACTTATACAGGCTACAGAAGGCATCTTCCAGTTGCTGATGGCTAATCTCATCCAAATGCAACTGTTTGGGCTGATAGGTACGGATAAAATCCTCTAATTTCAGCTGGGAGTCAAATTTTTTGTACTGCTTGCTTTTCTTTTGGAATCGCTTCTGCTTGTCCTGTCGGGCAAATGCGTCCTGCTTGACACGGCACATGGTATCCATCATGTCAAAATAGGATATCGTCTGGGAAACACCTGGGCCAGAGATACAGCCGTGTTCACAGGAGAGGACATCGAACACATCGGGTTTCACGGAATCGGGCACCTTTTCATAGGCATCCAGATTGTGATACACAGAGGGCACGCCCTCGGAATTGATGACCTTCAAGCTGGGCTCCATCGCCAACAGGCACTCTTTCAGACCGCCAGGCATGGGATAGATGGCACCACTCAGCGCAGGCACACCGTCAAAAGTGAAGTTGTGCGTAGCAGACAACTTGACTTTATTGGTATCCATATACTGTTTCAGTTCCGAAAATACCACATTGTACGAGATGATACCCGTGTCGTTAAATTCTATCTTCTTGGCAATGCAGGGAGATAGCACCGCCAATGGCGTAGAAATCTTGCAATATTTTCGCAGGTAAATGGCGGCACACAGAATCGGGCTATGGATAGGAGATAGATACGGAATAAGCGAATGTTTATATTTCAAAATATAGTCCGTCAGGGCGGCACAAGGCTGGGAAATGATTTTTCCGACCTTTTTTTCCTGCACCGCCTTGAGGTGCATATAAGTACAGATGTCGGCACCAAAGGAAACATCATACACGCCGACCACATTGTGCTGTTCCTGCAACCAACGGAGGACAGCCTGCCAGTTGTTTTTCAATGCAACTTTGACAGCAGGTGTCACCAGCACAGCAATCTGCTTGGACTGTAAATCTGCAAAAAAACGGGTGGTATCGTCCTCGAAGTATCGCGCGTTGTGGGAGCAAATTTTTGTACATTCTCCACAGTGAATACAGTTTTTATCGTTGATGGAAATAATGTTTTTTCCATGGATAGTCTGGGCAATGTTTGCATCATTGACGGGACAGGCGCGAATACAGGCATTACAGCCTACACATTTCTCTGGGGCAATGCGAATCATAAGTATTCTCTCCTTTGCGTGTACTTATTCAATAGTATAGCAAATTGTTCTGCAAATTGCAACATTTTTGCATGGTAGAAAAGCACATGCCTGTCAGTGTTACATATCACTGCGTTCCCTTTATTCCGAAACATACGCAAGCTCCCAGATACGGTGTAGCATCTGGGAGCCTTATACGATTCCATATTACGGAATGCGTTGTGCGCCCTCGTCGCTGAAGTGAAATCGCAAAACACCATGCACGGTTTTGAATGCACCTGCGTTGTTAGACGCAACCGTCATGCGTTTCTCGATAGCGGTCACAGCAGGATATTGCGTCCAAGTACGCTGATGTGTATAGTTCATCCAACTGTCAATGTCCCATCCATCTTGCGCCTTGCTAATGAGATATGCCACATAGCCACGGTGCTTTTCTCCGCCATATGGCATGGAGAAAGTTGCAAAAACATCTGTGTCGATTTGTTCTCCCAGTAAAATATGATGGGAGGTAAAGGTGTGCTCTCCCAGAGAGTAGTAGGGAGCGACATAGGTCGTGCCGTCCTTGTCATACAGTACACGGCCTGTCACATCGCCTGCGCTATCCCACCCATGTTGGGTACTGCGATATGTCGGCCAGAGTTGGATAGCTTCCGTACCATAGAATCCCGGGTTCGTTGTCCAAAGAAAGTGATGAATAATGACCCACTGCTCCTGTTCACCTGGAATCTGAACACCTACCCCCGTAAGGCGCAGCTCTTTTACATCGTAGACGGTTCTAACAACATCATACCAATCCCCAAGGCGACCAAGCTCTCTCATGGTAATCCTTCGCCCTTTGTTGTTCATGGGGTGGTCGCACACATCGACAACGACTTGTAGTGCGTCCTTGCAGGCGGCAATATCTTCCGCGGTAAGGTCGTTGAGGACATACGCTGGAAAGCCGAGTTCCCGCAGATGTTCCTTGATTTCTTCCACGCCACTGTGTTCTGCGGTGCTACTTTCCTGCCAATCCATCGGATATTTTCCACCAAAGAGATAGCCACAGGCACAGCCAATGACAACAAATACACAGATTGCAAGTGCAACTGCGCCATCTGGCACTTTGACAGGCGTGGTCTGTACGGCATAGCCTGCTTCATCCAGTTCGTTGGAGAGCTTCCACAGATTCCGCAGGATGAAGAAGTATGCTACAATCAAAATTCCGCCAATGAAGAAACCGCTGTACTGAACCAGTCCCAGCAAGCAGAGGATGACAAACCATAGCAGCAGTGCCAATGCTCCCCTAGCATCGGGCGGTAGACCAGTCTTTTCCTGCACTGCTCGCAGTCCGCGCCACAGTGAGAAGAGCCGTAGCAATTGTAGTCCTGTGTTGACGGCGGTTAGTACGGACATCGCTGGGGATGCGTTGACCGTGCTTTGTATGGGCATGGTGTCAAGAATGACGAGTGGGAAGAAAAAAGAGACCAAAATCACGGTAAGGACGAAGCAGTTTTGTAACCAACGATTCTCCTGCCGCAGTGTTCTAAAGCCGAGCAGAGTCAACACCATTCCGATGGAGGACATGATATCGTCTAGACACCAGAGGTTCAGGGTGATAGTACCGAGTGCCAGACCGACAAGAATACGGTTCATCGCGCGTTTCCACGGTGTCACTTTCGCGACCACATCTTCTGGGGGGAGTTCAGACATACTATCGCGCAACAGTTCTTCCCACGCAGACTCGTTCATCGTGTCCCACTGGCGGTTATTCATACCCCTCACCTCCTAACATTTTACGAAGTCGCTTCTTGATGCGGTACAATTTCCCCTCCACGGCTCGCTCTGTTATACCAAGCTCAGAGGCGATTTGTGCAGTGGACTGTAAGTAGAAATATTTGCGATAGAACAGGCTTCTGTCAGATTTCGATAGTTTTTGTAGGGCGTGTTGGACGGCACTTTTCCGTTCCTCCCGCAGTAGCCGTTCCTCTGGGGTAGGCTCTAGCGCAGGCGTACTTTCTGGAATATCAGTATCCTCGTTTGCCGTGCGGCGCAGGTGGTTTAGGGCGGTATTTCTTACAACGGCAGTGAGCCACGCAGGAAAACTCCCACGGTTGGCATCATATTGTCCGATTTTTTCCCATATCCGCATAGCCGCTTCCGAAAGACATTCCTCCCTATCTTCGATACTTGGTAAGATTGGGGTAATGACATACCGCATCAGGGGTCCGTAATGCGTCAACAGGGCATCCATTCCGTGTTCATCTCTTGCACGGATTCGTGCAATGATTTCCTGTTTGTCCATACCATCGCCTCCTTTCCTCAAACGATTCTGCCCTATTATACACAGGCTGACAGAAAAACCCACGGCATCCCAAAAACTTTTTGCAAATTTTAGCAACGGACAATAGGAACGCTATTGACTTTCTGCGTCTACTGCTGTAGACTGAAAATATAGAGTCTACTACAGTAGACAAAGGAGGTATGTTATGAATATTCCAAAGATTCACGAGGGTGAATATCGTTTTTGCTTGATTATGTGGGAACACGAGCCAGTCACGGCTGTGGAGCTTGTCAAGCTGTGTCAGGAGCATTTGGGATGGAAACGGACCACCACATACACCGTCATCAAGCGACTGGGAGAAAAGGGTGTTCTCCGCAATGAGAACGGAACCGTTACTTCTCTGGTTTCCAAAGATGCGGTACAGGCATACGAGATTGACGAACTGGTAGAAAAGACTTTTGAGGGGTCACTGCCTGCCTTCATCGCGGCGTTCACGAAGCGTCAGACACTTTCCGAACAGGATATTGATGAGGTACAGCGCATGATTGACCATATTCGGAGAGGAGGGAAATAATATGCCCGAATGGTTGGCGCACATAATGCAGGAATTACTGGATTTCTCCAACATTCTGAATGTAAGTATTGTAGCCAGTTGGATGGTGTTAGCCATCATTGTCCTGCGCTATCTCTTGAAAAAACCTCCTCGATGGACCTATGTTGCTCTCTGGGGACTTGTGGCAGTTCGCCTATTGCTTCCGTTCTCCATCGAGAGTGTGTTTAGTCTTATCCCAAGTGCGAAAACTGTCCCAAATGAAATTTTGGTATACGAGGGAACGCAGTTGGAAGATTCCGCTTTTCTCAATGTGATTTCCAATCCCGTGTTCTCTGGTAGTGTAACCGTTACACTAAGCGAAACGGTAGACCGTGTGCAGGTTAATCTTGTAAAAATGACTCCTATTTGGCTTGTGGGTGCCTTTACACTTATGGTATATACCGCTGTTAGCTATTGGCATTTGCGTCGCAAGGTCAGCGAGGCCACCATTCTCCATGACAATATCTATCAAAGCGAGAATGTTGCTTCTCCGTTTGTTCTGGGTATTTGCAAGCCGAGAATCTATCTCCCCTATGGGATGGCGGAGCAAAATATACACCATGTGGTCGCCCACGAGCAAGCGCACATTCGACGCAAAGACCACTGGTGGAA
>JAZRID010000170.1:0-3556 GCA_045645125.1 Oscillospiraceae bacterium
CACGGTACAGAACCGTCACAGCAACCACACCTTTGAGAACCAACTTTGTCCCAATCAGTTTGCAGTCCGTACCACGCACCTCGGTACGACAGGACAGAATCTCCTCTGCGCCTTCTCGCCCCTGTGACAGCGGAATTTCCTCCAGATAAGTAAATTCTTTCTCACGCACCGATGCCACAAAGCGTGTCTGTCGTTGGCACGAGAGTAACTCAATCTCTCCGCACTCTGGCGCGTCCGTACACAGCGACCGCGTGACACGGCGACACAGTGTCGGGTGCAACACCAGATTCACGCGCGTCAGCACCTTGCGCGGATTGAGTAGTCTGGTATCGACCCCCTGTAACTCCGCCCGAATATCCAGAAATTCTGCCCCACTGTTCACCTGTCCATCACTGCAACACTGGAACGGCATCTGAAACCGCAGGACACAGGGACCATTCCCCTTTTCAGGTATGTATAGCACGGACACATCGACCGTTCCACTGGCGCACAGCCGACCATCTCCACTCAATTCGCGCCCCGTGACATAGACCTGCCCCGTACTCTCCACAATCCGTGCAATATCGGCACAGCTATCGGGCACAATATGCTCGCGCATCGTTTCACACGCCATCGGCATGAGCGACATCGGCTCGTAGTAGTCGTAGTGTGCCGTTCCCAATTTTAACTCCATATCTACATCCTCCCATACTGGTGTTTTTCTTTCTGTCACATCAACATATGGGAGGATTCCACGGTTTATTCACGGATTCCAAACAACATCCGTAAAATTCCCTTTAAGAACTTTGGCGACTTCACAACCACAATTTTCATACGAATATCTCCTTTCCTACTTTCGCATACAGGCACAGCCACAGCCAATGAGCAAAAATGCTACCAAGAACAGGAGTGCGCCCACTGGGAAGATGGCAGAGATTAAGATACCACATCCCAGTGCCAAAGCAAACAACCCAACCAAACGACACCAGCCACAGCGCATCCCGGTTCCCCCTTTCTTTCCTTTGCCTCATTTTCAGTATATACAGGATGCGCCGTTTATGTGCGTACAAGGGAGTGTTGCTCTGCACATTTCGCAACACTCCCTCGTAAAAACACTATTTCTTTTTGGTCTGTTCGCTCGGTGCGTTCCAAGCGCGCAGATGTTTCAGTTCCTCGTACAGACGCAGATAGCTGGCATGACGGCTTTTGCCGATAGCCCCTGCCTTGACAGCCTCCAACACAGCACAGCCTTTCTCTTTCGTATGACTGCATCCGACATACCGACACTGTTCCAGATAGGGACGAAATTCGACAAAACACGCCGCCAGTTTTTCTTTCAGCTCCAACCCCAGTTCGGTACCGTCAAAGGAGCTGAATCCGGGTGTGTCAATCACTTCCGCACCACACGCCAGACGGAACAGTTCGACATGGCGTGTCGTATGTTTACCGCGTCCGAGTTTCTCACTCACCGCATCGACACGGAGCGAAAATCCCGGTTCAATGGCATTGAGAATACTGGATTTTCCCACGCCAGAGTTCCCTGTAAAGGCGGACAGCTTGCCAGTTATCATGGGAATCAACTGGTCGATGCCCTCCCCTGTTTCTGCGCTGACGCAGACCGTGGGGAAGCCTGCACTGCGGTAAATATCCGCCAGTTCATCGCCGTCCGCCAAGTCCACTTTATTGACACACACGATGACATCACAACCTTTGAGTGCCGCAATCGCGGCGACGCGGTCGATTAAGAACGGGTCGGTCACAGGAATCGCCTGTGACGCAATCACAACCAGTTGGTCTACATTGGCAACAGCAGGACGCTCAAAGGCACTGCGCCGTGGGGCAATCTCCCAGACCATACCGTTCCCCGGTTCGGTTTCGCGGACTTCAACCCAGTCCCCGACCAGCGGTGACATCCCTGCCTGTCGGAATTTTCCACGCGCGCGACATTGGAGAGGCGCATCTGCGCCAACATCGACATAATAGAACCCACTGAGGGCCTTCAAAATTCTTCCTCTGCTCACCCGAATGTAATCTCTCCCTCCTGACGCAGGATGTCATCCACATAGATTCTCACCGTATGCTTACCAACTGTCGCAAACAAGGTCACATCAATCGCACCATAGTCACCGGGCAGGTCGCTCTCAAACACCACGGTATCATCCAGATAGATAATCACTTTCACATCGTACTCGAATGTGGGGAGATGGTAGGTAATCTTCTTCTCAACCATCTTGAGTCCCTCGCTGTAGGTGAAAGTAACCGTACTACCCTCTGCAATTTCTGTGTTGGGGTCGACACTCTGCGATAGCACCGTGCCGACAGGGGCAGCGTCCTCGACCCCTTGGAACACAGGTACCAGATTCATAGACTCCATCTGGAGCTGTACCCACTCCATATTCTGTCCCAAGCAGGAAATCATGGTGCGGTAGATAATCTCAGGGCCTTTGCTCAGATACAGTTTGATGGTCTCTCCCTCTTTCAAGGTCGTATCCGCAATCGGCTCGGTGCGAAGGATACAACCAGCAGGAATTTCATCGTGGTATTCGCTATCTTCGATAACCTCAATGTTGAGATTCAACTTGGCCAGTTCTTTGTTCTGGTTCAAAATCAGCTTGGCGGCACGAACTTCCTCACCAATCAGATAGGGCATCGTGCCAGAGGTCACACCACGGCTAACCGTCACCGTAATGGGGATTAACGCGCCATCGACCACTTTTTTGGAACGCCCCTCCTCTGGGGACTGCGAGATAATCGTCCCCTTTGGATACTCATTGTTGTACTCGTAGTAGGTATCCAGAATGGTAAAAATCCCCTCGACCTCAGGTAAGGCCATCGCCTCCTCCAAGGTCAAGCCAATCACACGCGGTACGGCGTACTCTGTTGGGGCAGGCGGTGTAAAACTGTTGAGAACACCGTCATATAGGGTGGTCGCCGCATAATACCCCAGACCGGCAAACAGTGCCAACAGGAGCAATCCTTTCAGCCAACTCCACCAGCGCGGTGGTCCATAGTCGTCATCGTCGTCCTCCACCTGCTTCTTACGCTTGGAGGGTTTTTGTGGATTCGTATTTGCCGCCGCCACGGAAACATTTGGAATCGGTTTGGTCGGCTCCTCCTCGCCTGAACGGTCGCGCAACTGTTCAATCGAGTAGTCAAAACTCAAACTGGGGTCCTTGCGGAAGGCATCCAAGTCGGCAATCATCTCGTCCGCCGTATTATATCTCTTTTTTCTATCGGTTGCCATTGCTTTCATACAAATCTGCTCCAGTGCCTCTGGGATGTCCCTGTTAATTTCACGCGGCCGCAATGGAACGGCACTAAAATGCTGAATCGCCACGGAAACAGGATTATCCCCCTCGAACGGCAGTCGCCCTGTGAGCATCTCATAGAGTACCACACCAGCGGAATAAATATCACTGCGGTTGTCAGTATAATCACCTTTCGCCTGTTCCGGAGAAATATAGTGTACCGATCCGATGGCCTCATTGGACGGATTCTTTCCGTTAGAGAGGCAGGCAATACCAAAGTCTGTCACCTTCACCGTACCATCGCGCAGAACCATAATGTTCTGGGGCTT
>JAZRID010000171.1:0-1043 GCA_045645125.1 Oscillospiraceae bacterium
TGTCTTCCTAAGACCGCTTGGCCTCCGACTTCATAGGCCTCACTAATCAGACGCGCTGGGTCAACGGTACAGAATTGTTGTATGTAGGCCAGTGTATTGGCGGCACGCTGCGCCGAGAGCATACGGTCAACCGTGATATTATTCGGTCTATCTGGCGTAGCCTGCGCCGTATGTCCCATAATACGCACTTCTTCAATCGAATCTGCGACTTCCGAGAGCATTCCTGCAATCATCTCCAGAATGGGCTTGCTCTCCTCGCGCAGATGCCAGTCGTCGCCGTCAAAAAATGCGGTCTGGTTAAAAGTGACAAACACCTTGCCGTCGCCTTGCGACACAGAAACACTATCCTGTGCATTCTGGTCGGCAACATACGCCATAATCATCTCATAGAGCTGTGCCATATCCTCATCGATATCGACTTGACTCAAACCCATACCAGAGCCGTCCAACTCGTTAGGGTCTGCATTGGGGCCATCGTTGCCAGAGCTTTCCGTCATTGTCAGTGCGGCCTCTGGGTTAAAGCTGGCAACCAACATCTTCCACTTTTCTTCACTGATGGTAGACATGGAATAGAGTAGCACAAAGAAGCACAGCAACAGCGTAACCATGTCGCCGTAGGTATCCATCCAGTTTGCGCCGCCGCCACTGCTCTTTTTGCGCATTTTCATAAGCTTCTCACGCTCCTTCTATCAGGTTAATCGTGTGATTACGCGGCCTCTGCGTCAGCATCGCCGCCACCTTTCCCTTTTTTACCCTTACCGCCGCCACCTTCTGCCAGCTGACGCTGTTTCTGGCTCATGTAAGTCAACAGACGCTCCTTCAGGAACTTGGGGTTTTCACCAGATTGGATGGACATAATGCCCTCAATAATAATCATCTTACACAGAACTTCCTGCTCGTCGCGGTTACGCAACAGGGTAGCAATCGGTCCAAAGACCATGTGCGCCAGAATACAGCCGTACAGGGTAGTAATCAGCGCCGTACCCATGTCGGAACCCAAGTTACCGCCACCGCTCTCCATATCCATACCTTTCAGCATATTG
>JAZRID010000172.1:0-5540 GCA_045645125.1 Oscillospiraceae bacterium
TCTTCAAGAAAAACACAAAGCCCGGCGAGGATATTACGATCACCCAGGGAAATGCAAAGGATCTGGGCGGTTTTGACGATGATACCTACGACATTACCTTGCTGTTAGGCCCGATGTATCATTTGTTCACCGAAGAAGAGAAGCTGGCTGCTCTGGGCGAGGCGGTGCGCGTCACAAAACAGGGTGGTGTCATTTTTGTCGCCTACTGCGGAAACGATGCCACGATTTTGCAGTTTTGTTTCCTGCGTGGGATGTTGCACGAGGAACATTACAAGGCATTGATTGACCCTGTCACTTTTAAGGCGACATCTGACCCAATGGATATTTTTGTCCTGCACCGTCCGGAGGAGATTGCCGTACTCCGCAGTCATTTTGCTGTTACACCGTTGCACTTGGTTGCAACAGATGGCTATGCGCATTATATGCGCGATGCCATCGCGGAGATGGACGAGGAACTGTTTGACACCTATCTGCGCTACCATTTCGCCACCTGTGAACGCGTGGATATGCTGGGGTATTCCAACCACTATCTGGATATTTTTAGAAAGGATTGAACGAAGAACATTCCAAGTTGGCAAAATAAAACCTCCCCTTGTGCCTAAGGGGAGGAATTTCTGTACCAAAAGTTTTCAGCAATGCGTTAATTCATACTGCTTGCATTGCTATTAAACAACGCTTGGATATGTTGTGCGATGAGGGGATGGTGTGTCAATGCAGGGTCGGCGGTGAGGAGCGTATGTGCCGCGGTCTGTGCTTCGTGTAACAGTGCCATATCGCAGTGTAAATCAGCTACTTTTAGCGTAGGTAGACCGTGCTGACGCTGTCCGAAAAAATCGCCTGGTCCGCGTAGCCGCAAATCTTCCTCGGCAACCTGAAAGCCGTTCGAGGTCTTTGCCATCACTTTGAGCCGTTGGCGTGTTTCCTCGTTTTTGTTGTCCGAGATAAGAATACAGTAGGATTTGTGCTGTCCGCGCCCCACGCGCCCACGCAACTGGTGGAGTTGACTTAATCCGAAGCGGTCGGCATCCTCAACTACCATGACCGTGGCATTGGGGACATCGACACCGACTTCGACCACGGTAGTGGATACTAGAATATCAATGTCGCCTGTGGAAAAGGTACGCATGATTTGGTCTTTTTCTTTTGCCTTCATGCGTCCGTGGACGCAGGCAACACGCAGGTCAGGGAATACGCTGGTACGCAAAAATTCTGTGTAAGCAGTTGCCGCCATGCGTTCATCGGGTGTTGTGTCATGTTGCTCTACCATAGAGCAAATAATATATGCCTGTCGACCGCTGGCAATCTCCTTGCGGAGAAAGTGATAAATCCGTTGACGGTATGCGCCAGTAACGGAAAATGTGTCGATTTTTTGTCGTCCGGGGGGGAGTTGGTCTATCACAGACACATCGAGGTCCCCATAAATCATCAGTGCCAAGGTGCGTGGAATGGGGGTCGCAGACATGACCAATAGATGGGGGTCAGTTCCCTTGGCGGAGAGTGCGGCGCGCTGTGCCACACCGAAGCGGTGCTGTTCGTCCGTTACCACCAGTCCCAAATCATGGTAGGCGACATCTGCACTGATAAGTGCGTGGGTGCCGATAGCAACGGCAATCTCACCAGTGGCTAGTTCCGACAGGACGCGGCGACGCTCTCGCACCCCCGTACCGCCAGTGAGCAGGGCGCAGGGGATATTCATGCGCTCCAGCAGGGGAGCTAATCCGCGGTAGTGCTGTTCGGCCAGAATTTCCGTAGGTACCATCAGAGCTGCCTGTCGTCCATTGCGTACAGCACAGACAATGGCCGCCGTTGCCACCATCGTTTTACCAGAGCCGACATCGCCCTGTACTAACCGATTCATCGGTTTGCCTGCGCGAAAATCGGAGAGAACCTCGTCTATGGCGCGTTGCTGTGCGCCAGTGAGAGGAAAGGGAAGCTGGTCGTAGAATGTTTGTAAATTTGTGTCTGTAAAAGGGACACAGGTTCGTACCTCGCGCCGTCTGCGTAGTTGCTTGAGGCCGATGGCAAGCAAAAATAGTTCCTCGAATACCAGCCTGCGCCGTGCAATAGATAACTCTTCCTCGTTTTCGGGGAAGTGTATTTTTTCGTAGGCATAGCCAATACGACACAGGTTATGGGTATAGCGTACTTCATCTGGCAGAATATCGGGGAGAAGGTCGCGATAGGCACGAAGTCCCTGTTCCATCGCCTTGCGAAGAAGACTTTGTGTCACACCAGCACTGAGTGGATAAATGGGCACAATGCGCCCCGTGACCGTGTGACTACCGAGGTGTTCCACCACAGGGTTCGTCATGCGCTTGCGCTTGCCTTCGCCATCCACCTTACCGAAAAAAGTATAGGTTTCGCCCACGCGGAGCGTGTCGCGCAGATAGACTTGGTTGAAAAATACGAGGTCCAAGGTACCACTCGCATCTACCACATGGGTTTTGAGAAGTTCCATTCCCTTGCGGATGCGCTGGAGCGTGGGAAGGGTGGACACCATGGCTTCGACACAGACAGTTTCGCCGTTGCAGAGTGTGGCGATGGTTCGTGTTCCACGGCGGTCGTCATAGGCGCGCGGGAAGTAGGAGATGAGGTCACGCAGGGTAAAAATGTCCAATTTTGCCAGAGCCTTGGCGCGCTGTTCACCGATGCCCTTGATGTAGCGAATATCCGTGTGTAGTTCTGGCATAGCATGACCTCCTTGTTGGTTTATACTAAATCCTCAAAAAATACAGGGTATCTCTTAGTAAATTCTGCAAGGATTTGTGCGGTGATTTCTGCAATCTGGGGGTGTGCGGCGCGACTGCCACGCAGACGGATAAAGTGCCGCCACTCACGCAGGTTCATCGTCATCACAATCTCGGTTTTCAAGCTGTTAGGCAGGACGGAACGGGCCTCCTCAGGCTTTGCACCTGCGGCAATCAGGGCGAAATAGTACTGCTCTGCCGCCATCATCGCCTGATTCCAGATGTCCCACTTCTTGCGGTCGGCTTCGTTATCCATGTTGTAGTGGAAGCCTGTGGCGATGTCGATGCAGGAAATTTGATTGGAGAATTTATCGCTGGTGTAGTTGCAGTAGCGAGTACTCTCCTGGCTGTAGCTGGCGATACGGTGGCGCACAATCTCATGGGTTACACCGCGGTCGCAGATGACCTTGACGCTGATGCTCTCGTGTTCGATAACGCTCTCGTGGCCACGCTTAATGATGCCACGGATGAAGCCCTCGGCGGTATTTTCGCGGATTTTATCCTCGCTTTTATAGCACACGCGCCCGATACGCTCAATCTTCTGGAGGATGGTTTCGTAGGAGCTATCGCTCAGAATTTCAATAGAGGGTTTTACGGTAATCATGTAGTATTCTCCTTATGGTATTATGTATGGTAGTCGATGTCTAAATCAATCGAAAATACGCCGACCTAGTTGCCAAAGTAGTGGTTCAAAGTCAACACCCTCTCGTTTGGGGTGGTTCTGCGTGGTGGTATATGCGGCGACTTGGCTGACGAAATCCGCCGCCAACTGTGCGGCATCGTGCAGCCTTTTTCCTCGACACAGCGCGCCCGTTAGCACAGAGGCAAACAGGTCGCCCGTACCATGAAACTGTTCCGCCACGCGCGCCGCCTGTACGAAAGTGGTTTCATTGCGTATGTGGTCATAGCACACTGCGCCGACCGTATTAAGGGAGAGGGAAACACCCGTGAGGACAACACTGCGTGTCCCGTCGAGGCTCAAGGCGTGCGCCCAGTGGCGACTATCCACTTCGCTGTCCAGTGTGAGGGATTCATAGGGGACACCGAGCAAAATCGCCGCCTCGGTGCGGTTGGGGGTCAGCACATCTGCCAGTTGGGAAAGTTCACCCATCGCCGTACACATTTCTTCTGTGTAGGTGCGGTACGGTTTGCCGTGGTCGCCCATGACAGGGTCAATCACGATGTAGTTGTGCGCGGTCTTGAAAGTACGAATAAAATCCGTGGTGAGGGTCATCTGTTCCTGACTGCCCATAAAGCCAGTGTATACCGCGTCAAAGGTGACACCTTCGGCCTTCCAGTGGGCGGTGACATTGGCCATCTGATTGGTGAGGTCGAGAAAAGTGTTACCCGAAAAACCACCTGTGTGGGTGGAGAGGTAGGCGGTCGGCAACGGACAGCACTGTACGCCCATCGCCGAGAGGGTTGGCATGACGATACTGAGCGAGCATCGTCCGAAACCGCTGAGGTCGTGGATAGCGGCAACGCGAGGTGTGTTCATAGCAGTACACTCCTTTGTTTGGTTCGTATTGCCATTATAGAGGACTTTTTTTGACGACGCAATAATTTTTCTTTACAAAGTCACTTTTTTGCAGTATAATACATCTTGTTCTGATATGCGCCTGTGATGGAATTGGTAGACATGCGAGATTTAGGTTCTCGTGCGAGAGCGTGTGGGTTCGAGTCCCTTCAGGCGCACCAAAGCAATATAATCCGAACCAAATCTTCCCTGTGGGAGATGGGTTCGGATTATTTGTTTATTTTGAGAAGTACGAAGATGTGTACTTCCCGAACGGTGTTGCCAGACGACCGGAGTCCAAGCCGAGAGGTCCTCGTAAAAAGAAAATATAGGAGGAACTTACTATGAGGCTGATTTCTTGCGCGTACAACTGGGATACCACCTGTGTGGAGCTCAAATTCACGGATGGTAGTATGATTGCTATTGACTGCACTGCCGTGGAGCGAGAGTATGCACGGAACATGTATGAGAGGTCAGAACTGGACTATCTGATCTTCAATGACCCCTTAGCCTACGCAGAACTAATCTTGAACGGCGATGTGGAACAGTATCTGCGAGATGTAACTGAATATACGCCGCTGGACTAAAGGTTGAGGGACACCCGCTGGGTGTCCCTCATTTTACAGGCGAATCACTCAGCCCAATTGTCTTTGCCCGACTCCGCTTGCTGCTGTGCCTTCCATGCGGCAAATTCCTTCTGCCCATCCTCGCTCTCATAGAAAGCGAGGATGTCTGGCATCAAACATCTGGCGATATTTTCGATCACATGCTGCGGGATTCCGGAATTGTTGATGAGTTTTTTGCGCCTACCCAAGACGACCTCCTTTGTATCGCGCGGGTCATTTCTGCTAGTGTATCTTAGGTGTCTTTGGTAGAATAATAATAGCACATATGTTCTTAACTGGCAAGAGGATGCTTGATGGACACCCTCTTTTACCACGGTGGATCGAAAACGTGAAAAAAGTTCATTGCTTGCAATTAAAAGTTTGCGGATTCGCGATGAACTGGATCGTGTACCAGCTTCGTGGATTCGCAAAGGAGTGTACGAATCGAAAAAGAATAGGCCGGAACGATAAAGTGCATCGATCCTTCTAACGCCCCATACCCCATACACGATAGCTTGTATCCTGGATTTGGGTTGTTTGGAATTTTGGTAGCCGCTACAGAAATTCGATCCTGCAATGTTGTATTAACAAAAAACACGACGTCAGGGTCGAGCAAATCGCTCGAATTGACGTCATGTTTATTTAATCTCTTGATCCAGTCCTCGGAACAGA
>JAZRID010000173.1:0-3494 GCA_045645125.1 Oscillospiraceae bacterium
TAATAGACCAAAAAAACGACAAGGTCCCGGCACAATCAATGCCGACACCTTACCCTCTGGAATCACGACTTCCACATCCCCCACATAGCCAAGTCTGCATCCGTCACAGATATTGATAACTTCTTTATACCGCAGTTCAACCATTCTACACTGCATACCATCTCCTCCCCTATCATGCGTATGCGTGTGCGTGGCTGTCCTATTCCGACAATTTCCTATCGCAAAAAATAAAACGACCCCGCGAAAGCCGTGTGAGCCCTGTTATAACCTGCACAGTACTGGCAGGTGGGTCGCCTGCGACATCCTTTACTGCTTCCAACTTCCAACCGCAACTGCAGTCGGGAGGCCTGCAAACCAGATATCGGATCAGCATCCCGTATAACATAATGTGGGTTAAAAAAAGACTCATCACGAACCCAGCAGGGTCGTTTCAAACACTGTTTTAGAATATTACGGTGGCGCGACGCTTATTCCTCGTCGTCGTCCTCCATCAGACGCTCCATGAACAGGTCGTAGACCATATCCAGCTCCTCGTCACTGTCCAGTGTGGAGAGCATCTCCTCGCCGTTCTCCATAATGGACTTGAGAATCACCAGACCGTACTCCTCGCCTTCCTCATCGCTGTCCTCCTCGACAGCAGGGAAGAATGCCATATAGGTCTGGCCATTATGCTCCAGTGCATCTACCAGTTCCAACTCTATATCGTTACCGTCTTCATCGGTGATAGTGATGAAATCAGGGCCGAATTCCTCGCTCATTCCTGTGTCCTCCTTGGTTGTTTCGCTGTTTTCTTCGTGACTATAGTGTAACCGATTTTTTTGCAAAATGCAAGAACACAAATGGGGTACATTTTGACAATTCGCAAAAAGATATTTTGTATAATTCAGAGAACTTGGGGTATCCTTACTATTTAATTCACAGTTTCGCTACATTTTTCATCTTCCCAAAACCAAAAAACCGTGCTATACTATAATTTAGTTTGTTTTGCTTGTATCCTAATCCATCGCACAGTTTCCTATCCCAAAAAGGAGGTTTTCACCATGGAACAGTCCAACAATACGGGCGTACCCAAGCCAAAGCGTCGCAGACGGAAACGGAGGTTCAGCTTTCTTCGGTTGATTGGCGGACTTTTTCTGACAATCTTTACCATTGGTGTCGTGGGTATATGTACACTCTATCTGTTCTTGCAGATTTTTATGACTTATATCAACACCAGTATTGTCCCGACCGTCAATGTTACGGTGGAAGAATTGACGATGGCCGAGGCCTCCACCATCTACTATCAGGACAAGGCCAGTGGCGAGTGGGTCGTACTCGATACGCTGTTTGCACCACAGGGCAACCGTCAAATCGTGGAGTACAACCAACTGCCCAAGCATCTGATTAACGCACTGGTCGCCATCGAGGACCAGCGATTCTGGACCCACCACGGTGTTGACTGGGAGGGTACGGCCGCCGCGTTCTACAAGACTTTTGCCACAGGCACGACGCGCGGTGGTTCAACCATCACGCAACAGCTTCTGCGTAATCTGACCATGGACGATGACCCCACTTTCAAGCGCAAGGTGCGCGAAATCTTCCGTGCGCTGGAATTTGAAAAGACCCACAGCAAAGAGGATATTATTACCCTTTACCTCAACTATGTCTACTTTGGCTCTGGCTGTGACGGTATCCAGACCGCCGCACAGACATACTTCGGTAAGGATGTCAGCGAGCTGACACTGGCAGAGAGTGCCTCTATCGTCGCCATCACCAACAACCCTTCGCTGTATGACCCCTTCTACGATGTCACATTCAAAAACGGCAAAACACCGCGTATGTACAATAAGGAGCGTCAGGAGTTGATTCTCGATGTCATGGCCTCCGAAGAAATCGGCTATATCACACAGGCTGAGGCAGATGCCGCGAAGAAAGAGTTCCTGCTCTTTACGGACACCCCCCAGTACGCCATGCTCCACCAAAATGACGAGGAGGACGAAGTCGCGCAGACCAGCAATGTCTATAGCTGGTTCACCGACTTGGTTGTTGAGGACGCGATTCGTCTTATCCGTGAAGCAAAGGGATGTGACGAAAAGATGGCAGAAACCTTGCTTTACAGTGCAGGATACCACATCTATACTACACTGGATATGGATATTCAGAAAATCGTGGATAAAATCTATCTGGACACTAGCAACTTCGACTACCCCTCTGCCTCTGGCGCACAGCTGGACAGTGCCATCTCCATCATTGACCCCTACACTGGCAACCTTGTCGCTGTCGCTGGTGGCGTAGGCGAAAAGACTGTCAGCCGTGGTTTGAACCTCGCCACTTCCCCTCGTCCCTGTGGTAGTGCCATCAAGCCGATATCGGTCTATGCCCCTGCCATTGATGCTGATGTCATCTCCCCTGGTAGCGTCATCGACGACTACCCCATGCTACGCAACGAGAAAAGCACAGGTGGCGGTTCTACCTCCTATACGGCATGGCCGAGAAACTCCAACAACAAATACCGTGGCTATTCTACGGTGGACTACTCCGTGCAGTGGTCCCTAAATACCGTGGCAACCCGTGTTCTTGATATGCTCGGCACAGAGGAGTCCTTTGAATTTATGGAGAACAATCTGGGCTTTGACCTGCATATTAGCGACAATGACCTCGCACCTTTGGCGATGGGTGGTCTGACCTACGGTGTCAGCACGGTAGAGATGGCGGCGGCCTTTGCCTCGTTTGCCAACTCTGGCATTTACAGCCCTCCGCGCACCATCACACAGATTCTCGGAAACGATGGTAAGGAAGTCATCGTAGACAACACCATCGTCGAGTCCCGTATGGCGATGAAGGAGTCCACCGCCTATTTGATGAACAATATGCTCCGCAAGGTAGTTTCCTCTGGTACAGGTACCAGTGCCAGCTTTGACGGCATGACCATCGCTGGCAAGACAGGTACGACCAGCAACAACTTTGACCGCTACTTTGTCGGCTATACGCCCTACTACTCCGCCGCCGTGTGGGTTGGCTACGCACAGTCCAACGAAAAGATTAACTCTGGCACGAAAAACCCCGCCGCACTGGTCTGGAAGATGATTATGGAGGAAGTCCACAAGGAACTGGAGAAACGCTCCTTCCCCGAAGCTCCCTCCAACATTGTGAAAGTGAAGCTCTGTTCCGACTGCGGTATGTTGGCAGCGGCAAACTGTGAGAACGAGGCGCGTGGCAACCGCACCTTCCAAGCTGAAATCCAAGAGAGTGCGAAACCGACCGAGCAGTGTACCTGCCATATCCCTGTGCGCGTGTGCTACAATGCCGAGACCAACGAAACGCATCTGGCCGGCGAGTTCTGCCCCGACGAAACTTGCAGCGAGCAGATCTGGCTGGTGGGACGCGAGTTTATGTTCATCCCGCCAGAGGAACCCATCATGTATGAAGACGGCTCGGTTGATCCGGGTACGATCGTTCTCTCCACCGATGCCGATGTCCACTATTCCTACCGCGTGACGCAGCCGACCTGCCCG
>JAZRID010000174.1:0-6244 GCA_045645125.1 Oscillospiraceae bacterium
CCGAACCGATACGCTCGGGGACACCGTGTAAGACCTCGCTAGTGCAGGCTGTGGTGGTTGAGCCGAGAATCCCCCGGCTTTAGCCGTGGGGAGTGTCAAGATTGAAAAAAGGCTCCCCTTGTGGTGGGGAGCTTTTTATCGTTATTATACCGCTGTGATATTCCGCACCCAGTCGCCACGGCGGACGAGCAGGATACCAAATACAGATTTCATGATGGTAGTCATTTGAATAATCGTAAACAACCAGATAAACGGGATGGAAGTAAATCGACTTAACACAACCGCCAGCAGAACATTGATACACCACATGAAACCACTGTCAAAGACAAGGGTAATCGCCATCTTGCCGCCCGAACGGAGCGTGAAGTAGGAGGCGTGGGTCAGTGCTTCAAACGGCATGACAATGGCGGTAATCTGCATCAAGCGTGTGGCGAGGTGGCGGATTTCTGGCTCGGTGTTGTAGACCATCGGGATAAATTCCGCAAAGATACTGTAGATGATACCGACAGCCACGGCAATCACAAACGAGAAAGCAATCATCTTGTTCGCAGAGTCTTTCGCCTCTTTCAGCTTGCCACCACCGAGCATCTGTCCAATCAGAATACCAATCGCATTACCAACCGCCATGTACGCAATGGCAAACACATTCCAGAAAGTCTGCGAAATGTTATTCGCCGCTACACCATCCAGACCGCGTGTCGAGTAACACTGATTGACAATCGCGATACCCGATGCCCACAGCGTTTCGTTGACCATCAGAGGCAGTCCCTTGATAAAGAGTTGACCGACGAGCTTACGGGGGATGTACAGGCTCTTATAGACCCCCTGCATAAAGGGAAATGTCTTTCTATCCCCGTGTGCCCAGACAGCCAATACAGCCAGTTCTACGAAGCGAGAGAGAACGGTAGCAATCGCCGCACCGTTGACACCCAGCGCAGGTGCGCCAAATTTACCAAAAATCAGAATGTAGTTGCCTGCCAGATTGACCAGAACGGCAATCACACCTGCTATCATCGGGGGCGTGGGGTTGCCACTCTCACGCAGAGTACCAGCATAGCACTGCACGGCGGTAAAGGGAATCAGTCCAAACAACATAATGGCAAGGTAGCCTTTCGCGTGGTGGAGCGTCTGTACCGCATCTGTCACACCGCCGTCCCCCTGCATATAGAGCCGTAACAGCGGTTCACCCTGTAGCGCGAGCAGGGCAATGCCGAACACCGTAATCAGACCACAGAACAAGAGCTTGAAGCGGAAAGTGTGCCGTACACCCTCGTGGTCGCCACTGCCGAAGAACTGTGTAGCAAAAATACCTGCGCCCGATACCGCACCGAAGATACACAGGTTAAAGACAAAAATAAGCTGATTGGTCAGCGCAACACCTGTCATTTGTGCCGTGCCGACTGCACCAATCATAATGTTGTCCAACATATTGACAAAGTTGGTGATACCGTTTTGCACCATGATGGGCAACATCAGACGGAATATCCGCCGATAAAATACCCGGTCCCCGATGAGTGATTGTAGCATAAAAAATACCGTCCTTATCTCTAAAAATAGAAAAAGAAAGGGTTGCTGCGTAATGCAACAACCCTTTTTCTTGGCAGCGGGAGAAGGATTCGAACCCTCACATACGGAGTCAGAGTCCGCTGTGCTACCTTTACACAATCCCGCTATTTGTCGTCGTTCCTGACGAACAAATATTATTATACACACAATTCCGAATTTGTCAACACATTTTTTGAAAATTTTTGAAAAATTTTTATGTAGCGAAAAAGGGTGTTGCAAACCGCAATCTGCAACACCCTCGCGATAGCTTTTTGGCTTACTTGTGGTCGCGGTAGAGAGCGACAATGTGGCGCAGAATCTCCACAGATTTGTCCATGCCCTCCACGGTGATGAACTCGTAAGGACCGTGGAAGTTGAAGCCACCGGTACCGAGGTTGGGGCAGGGCAGACCCATAAAGGACAGGCGTGCGCCGTCCGTACCACCGCGGATAGGCTGGGTGATAGGCTCCAGACCTGTTGCACGGATGGCAGTGCGTGCGTTCTCAATCAGGTGCATACAATCCTGCAACTGACCTGCCATGTTGTAGTAGCTGTCCTTCAAATCCAGCACAATCTCTGCCTTGGGATGGGCGGCCTGTACGGTGCGGACGGCCTCCTCCAGCAGTGCCTTCTTTGCGGTGAACTTGTCCATGTCGTGGTCGCGGATGATGTAGAACATCTGCGCCTCTGCCACACTGCCGTTCAGCTCGTCAAGGTGGAAGAAACCCTCGTAGCCGTCGGTCTTGGCGGGAATCATCTCTGCAGGCAGTGCGTGGTTAATCTCCATCGCAATCAGCAGAGCGTTCTCCATGGCATCCTTGGCACTGCCAGGATGGACGGAAACACCCGTGATGTGGATTCTTGCATTGGCGGCATTGAAGTTCTCATACTCAATCTCACCCTCAGGACCGCCATCGATGGTGTAGGCATACTTCGCACCAAAAGAAGCGGTGTCGAAGTGGTCGGTACCCTCGCCAATTTCCTCGTCAGGGGTAAAGGAAATGCACAGCTTGCCGTGAGGGATGTTCTCGGCAATCACCTGCTCACACAGGGTCATAATCTCTGCAATACCTGCCTTGTCGTCTGCACCCAGCAGGGTGGAACCGTCGGCGGTAATCAGGGTGCGACCCTTGAGCTGTGCCAGCACAGGGAAGTCGGCAACGCGCAGGACACGGCCCTCCTTGGGCAGTACAATGTCATTGCCGTCATAGTTCTCATGCAGGATAGGGTTGACATCTGCGCCAGAGAACGCAGGGGCGGTGTCCATGTGTGCCAACAGACCCAAAGCAGGTGCGTCCTCATAGCCGGGGGTGGCAGGCAGAACAGCGGTCACGACACCAAACTCGCTCGCCTTGACATCCTGTAGGCCGAGTTCTTTCAGCTCGTCCATCAGAACATTTGCCAAATCCCACTGGCGTGCTGTGCTGGGACTGGTACCAGTGCCCTCGGCGGACTCCGTGTTAATGCGTACATACTTCAGGAAGCGTTCGTAAGCTCTCATGTATCATTCCTCCGTATTGTTTTGCTAGATATATACCAGTATACTGCGAAATTTCCAAAATTGCAATGCGTTTTAATCACAAAATAGCACGATGTCGTGCGTCGCGAGGGTCGCTTGTACATCAATCACACGCTGGTTTTTGCTACCGCGCCAGTTAAGGGTAAGGGAGCGTTCCTCCTGTAGATACAGACCATCTACCAGAACATCCAGCTCGCGCAGAAGTGCCTGTTGTGCCGCTGTGCCGTGTTCAGCAAGTTCCTCGAAAGTCCAACCGCTATATGCCCACACATTCAGCCCACTTTCATGGGCGGCACGCGCCAGTGTCAGGCAGTCCTCCGCCTGTAGAAATGGTTCACCACCAGAGAGTGTCAGACCGTCTGTCAGCGGATTGGAGCGCATTTGTGCAATGATTTCGTCTGTCGTCATCTCTTTGCCACCGCAGGGGTCGTGGCTGTCGGGGTTGTGACAGTTAGGGCAGTGGTGCGGACAGCCCTGTGTAAAGCATACGAAGCGAAACCCAGGGCCATCCACGATAGAATCCTGTACTAAACCGTAAATTTTCATCGTAACCTCCAAGAAAGGGCGCGTCGCAAACTGCAACGCGCCCAGATAAGAAACAAAATTTGATTAGATGCCGTGTTTGGTACGGTCGCGCTCCTCGGCGGTCTTGGCATCGTTCCAACGGTCCATCGTACCGACGAGATAGCCAGTGATACGGCGGATGCGGTCAAAGGGAACATTGCCCTCGCCCTCGCGCCGTCCACAACCGGGGCAGATATCATCAATAATACCTGTGTAGCCACAGACGGGGTCGCGGTCAACAGGGTGGTTCACACTGCCGTAGCCGATACCAGCTTCTTTCATGCAACGAACCACTTTCTCAAAGGCATCGAGGTTCTTCAGCGGGTCGCCGTCCATCTCGATATAGCTGATGTGGCCTGCATTGGTCAGGGCGTGGTAGGGAGCTTCCAGTCGAATCTTGTCAAAGGCATTGATTTTGTGGTACACGGGGACATGGAAGCTATTGGTATAGTATTCGCGGTCGGTGACACCAGCAATTTCGCCGAACTTCTTGCGGTCAATGCGGACGAAACGACCAGACAAGCCCTCGGCAGGAGTGGCCAACAGGGAGAAGTTCAAGCCAGTGCGCTGTGCCTCCTCATCCATACGGGAGCGCATCCGTGCGATGATTTCCAAGCCTAGACGCTGACTGCGCTCGCTCTGTGCGTGGTGTTCGCCAGTGAGTGCCACCAGTGTTTCCGCCAGACCGATGAAGCCGACCGACAGTGTACCGTGCTTGAGTACCTCGCGCACCTCGTCCGTCCACTGGAGCTTGTCGCTGTCCAGCCATACACCCTGTCCCATGAGGAAGGGATAGTTATAGACTTTTTTACGGCACTGAATCTCAAAACGCTCTAACAACTGGTCGATACACAACTCCATCTTGCGGTCGAGGTCGTCAAAGAATACATCAATGTCCCCCTTGGCACGGATGGCGATACGGGGCAGATTGATGGAAGTGAAGCTCAGATTACCGCGCTGGTTGCACTGTTCACGGGTGGTATCGTGGACATTCGCCACGACACGGGTACGGCAACCCATGTAAGCCACTTCCGTTTCGGGACGAGTGGGGTCATAGTATTGCAGATTGAACGGTGCGTCAACAAAGGAGAAGTTGGGGAACAGACGCTTGGCACTGCAACGGCAGGCCAACTTGAACAGGTCGTAGTTGGGTTCGCCGGGGTTGTAGTTGATGCCCTCTTTCACGCGGAAAATCTGGATGGGGAAGATGGGGGTTTCACCGTTGCCCAGACCTTGCTCCGTGGTGAGCATCAGGTTACGCATCACCATGCGCCCCTCAGGGGAGGTGTCCAAACCGTAGTTGATGGAGGAGAAGGGAACCTGTGCGCCTGCACGGGAGTGCATGGTGTTGAGGTTGTGGATAAATGCCTCCATCGCTTGGAAAGTAGCGCGGTCGGTTTCTTTTTCAGCAAAGTGGATAGCCTGCTTCTGGGCACGAATCATGTTTTCCTCGTCCCCAAATATCTCCACCAGATAGGGGAGTTCGACATCCAGATACGGCTGGAAAGTGTCCAGTCGGGGGTACAGACCAGTTTCTGCTTCAATCTTCTCGCGCAGAGCTTTGAGGTCGTCCTCGGGGTCGCTGATATCGAGCCACAGCATCAGTGCCTTGGCGAGGTTGCGACTGTAGTACCGCTTAAAGGACTTGGTAACACCGTCGGCCATACCGTAGTCGAAGTTGGAGATAGCCTGTCCACCGTGCTGGTCGTTCTGGTTGGACTGGATGGCGATACAGGCCAGTGCGGAGTAGGAAGCGATGTCGTTGGGCTCACGCAGATAGCCATGCCCCGTAGAAAAACCGTTCTTGAACAGCTTCTTAATGTCGATTTGACAGCAGGTGGTGGTCAGCGTATAGAAATCCAAATCGTGAATGTGGATATCGCCCTCCTGATGTGCCTTGGCGTGTTCGGGTTTCAACACAAACATCTGATAGAATTGCTTGGCACCCTCACTGCCGTATTTGAGCATCGCACCCATCGAGGTATCGCCATTGATATTGGCATTTTCACGCTTGACATCGGAATCCACCGCGTCAGAGAAAGTAATATCCTCATAGACTTTCATCAGACGGGTATTCATCTCACGCACACGGCTTCGCTCGTTGCGGTAGAGGATATAGCTCTTGGCGGTCTGGATGTAGCCGTTGTCCATCAGGACACGCTCCACCAAGTCCTGCACATGCTCGACATCGGGAGCATAGTCGCCCTCTTTTTCGAGGATGTCCACAACTTCATCCGCCAACTGTGCGATGGTTTCATCCTGTCCAATTTTATAAGTTGCTTCAAAGGATTTACGAATGGCAACGACGATTTTATCTTTGTCGAAGTCTACCAGGCGGCCATCGCGTTTTTTCAGTTTGTTAATCACGGTCATTGCCTTAAATTCTCCTATCTATATATATTGTTCGTTTTCACAAATTTGACCATAACACACAATATGTTGTGCTTAATGGAAAAAATACAGCTCATATATAGTATACCGATATGGCTACGCTGTCAATTGACGAAATAGACAAGAAGCCCCTGTATTATTTTGTTTTTCAACAGAAAAACAGAACAGAAAAACGAACGGGGTGTCGCAAAATACGACACCCCATGCGTAGTCAGAACAGAGAGA
>JAZRID010000175.1:0-1628 GCA_045645125.1 Oscillospiraceae bacterium
TCAACGCGGCGGCGCGCAACACCTTCTTCGCGCCTTTCTGCTCCTCCTCGTCGAGCATGGCTGTCCCCTCAATCGTGCCAATGGCACGGGCGGAAGCATCAAACTCGACTGGCAAGGTCACAAGCTGGAACAAGGTTGTCAACGCAAACAAAACAATGCCGATTGCAAACAGCGGTTGTGCATACAGCACCAAGCCCAAGGCAATCGCAATAAAGGAAAACTTCGAGCCAAATTGGGTTACAGGCAAAATCGCCATGCGGACACGGACTGGCCCATACCCGACGGCATACTGCACCGCATGACCTGCCTCGTGTGCGGCAACACCGACCGCCGCCACACTCGCCGTATGATACACAGGTTCCGACAGATAAATGGTATTGTCGCGTGGGTCGTAGTGGTCGGTCAAGTTGCCGCGGCACGGACGAATCGCCACATCGGTTACACCGTGGGCGCGCAACACCTCATACGCCGCCTGTGCGCCCGTGATGGCACGGCGGTTGCGAACACCGCTGTATCGGTTGAAGTTGGAGCTGACCTGCATCTGTGCATACACAGACAGCAGTATCACAGGGATGAGAACAATCCAATAAATCGTATCATAATAAAACGGCATATCGTTCTCCTTTGTGTCGAAACCAACAAATTTTGATTACAGGTGGATGGGACGACCTCTCAAATAGTCTGCTGCCGCCATACGCTTTCCGCCGTCTGGCTGAAGCTCCGTGATAACAATGCTTTGACCGTCACCACAAGCCACAGCAATACCGTTCTTATCAGCAGAGAGAATCTTTCCAGCCTGTGCCGTGGTTGCACCGCCCACATGGGCACGGAATACTTTCCAGCGAACCCCAGCCACATCTGTGGTCGCGCACGGCCAAGGAATCAGACCTCGCACCTGATTGACCAACTGCTTTGCGCTTTTGGTAAAATCCATCGCGGACATCTCACGGGAGAGCATAGACGCATACTGGTACTGTTCGCCGTAGACCTGCGGTGTGCGTGTCGCTGTACCGTCGCGCAACTGTGCCAGTGCTTCACTGGCGGCTTCACCGCCCATCGTTGCGAGGCGGTCATACAGAGAGGCGGCATCTTCGGTCGGGTCAATCGCTGTACGCTTTATCAGCAGAATGTCACCTGCGTCCAGTTCCTCGCCCATATACTGAATGGTCACGCCAGTTTCTGCATCACCGTTGAGAATCGCCCAGTTAATCGGGGCGGCACCACGGTACTGGGGCAGAATCGAGGAGTGGACATTGATAATGGCGGTTTTGGGAATCTCCAAGAGTGCCTTAGGCAGTAATTTGCCGTAGGCGGCAACCACGATGACATCGGGCTCCAAGGCGCGGAGCTGTGCAAGGGTCTCCTCGTCACGGCAGGACAACGGCTGATACACGGGGATATCCTGCTCCAGTGCATACGCTTTCACAGGGGTCGGAATCAGCTTCATTCCTCGGTTTTTAGGCTTATCCGGCTGGGTATAGGCGGCAACCACATCCCACTTGTCCTCCACGAGACGTTTGAGGGTCTGGACAGCGAACTCCGGGGTGCCCATGAATACAACACGCATTACTCAGCGTCCTCCTCAAAAGAGTCGTAGTACTCCTGCAGCTCCTCCTCGGTCAGGAAAT
>JAZRID010000176.1:0-4625 GCA_045645125.1 Oscillospiraceae bacterium
AAAAGGAATGCACGCAATCATTGTTACCGGCGGCAAGCAGTACAAGGTGGCAGAGGGTGATACTCTGTTCATCGAGAAGCTGCCCTGCGAGGCTGGCGATCAGGTCAAGTTCGATCAGGTCCTGGCTATTCTGGATGGCGAGAACGCCACCATCGGTACCCCCGCTGTGGCCGGTGCCACTGTTGAGGCTACCATCGTCAAGAACGGTAAGGGCAAGAAGATCCGTATCTTCAAGTACACCCCCAAGAAGGGTTACCGCAAGAGACAGGGTCACCGTCAGCCCTACACCAAGGTTGAGATCACCAAGATCAACGCTTAAGGTATGACTACCATCACCTTCCACACGGAGGGCAACCGGATCATCGGTTTCGATGCCGAGGGACACGCAGGCTTCGCTGCCGAAGGCGAGGACATTGTCTGCGCCGCTGTCACCAGCACAATCCGTCTGGTTGAATGTGTCCTCAACGATGTGATGGGGCTGTGCGCTGCCGTCAAGGTCAACGAGAAAACTACCGAAATTTCTCTGCGTCTGCCTGGTTCTCTGGGACAGACTGCCGAGAATACTTGTCAGAATCTTCTCACAGGTATGATGGTCTATCTCTCCCAGTTGCACAGTGAATACCCCGACTATATTGAAGTAATGGAGGCTGAATAAGCCTTCTGTTCCCCGAGCAAGCATCTTACAGAAAGGATGGCATACTGCTATGATGATGAACATTGGTCTTCAGTTCTTCGCCCATAAGAAGGGCGTTGGTTCCACCAAGAACGGCCGTGATTCCGAGAGCAAGCGTCTGGGACCCAAGCGTGCCGACGGTCAGCATGTTCTGGCCGGCAACATTCTGGTCCGTCAGCGTGGTACCCACATTCACCCCGGTGTGAATGTCGGCCGCGGTAAGGACGACACCCTGTTCGCTAAGGTGAACGGTACTGTTCGTTTTGAGCGTATGGGCAAGGACCGCAAGAAGGTCTCCGTCTACGAGGCTCAGTAATGAACGCACGAAAATCCCGAACCAGTAACGGTTCGGGATTTTTTCTATTTTTCCACAGAAATCGTTATCGCCGTAGCAGAATGCCCTTCATGTACGCGGAGTTGTTGTGGAATTGATAGATGATTTCCGTTTCTTCCTCGGTACAACCAAGTAATATCTTGATTTCAGAGTCTTTCTTCAGCAGGTCAACGGTGCATAGGATGGCATCTACCGTGGGATGGGGTAGAGAACCACGCCAGACATCAATGCCACCGCCATCCATAGAGGTGGTATTTGCAAGGTAACCGTAGTCCACCTTGTATTGTATATGGGGAAATTTTGGATGAGTACTGCCTTTGGGTCTGTCGATGACGATGTTTCCTTCAGAAACCAGGCGGTCAATGGCATCCCAAAATTCTTCGTTGTAGCTTCCTGACATGGTAACAATCTCCGTCAATAGTACAGTGTCTGGTAGTCGTTGCCGTGCTGTTCATAGAATACTTCGCTGATGGTAGCATCCGTGAATACTGGCAACATATCGTCGAACCCGTCAATGAGTTTGTCTGAGGAGGCAAGTGCAGAGAGGGGGTACCAGAACACTTCTCCCTCGCTGGAGGATTTGAGTTCACCCGAAAATTGCTCGGCAATATAGAGAAATACGATATACCGTTTTCCGTCGCTCGATTTGTGAAACTCTTTGATGCCGCACAATCTTGGATTTTCGATGGTGAGTCCAGTTTCCTCCTGCATTTCGCGGATGACGGACATTGTGACCGCTTCGCCCTGTTCGACATGGCCACCAGGAAAATTCCAACCGTGCCATGTGGGGTGATTCTTCTTGTCCTGCACCAATACATTGCCCTTGCCATCGCAAATCATACACATATTGGTGAGTTCGACTTCTTCTGTTCTTGTCATAAGATTTCTCCTTACTTTTTATAAAAATCGAGAATTACCTTTTCACCATTCTTCAGTAATTCAGCTTCCTCAGAGTGCGTATAGGAAAAACCGCAGGAAAGAGCCAATCGCTTGGATACTTCATTCTGTGTAAAACAATCATAATGTACTGCGTTTGCACCAAATTCATCAAAGGCGAGGGAAAGTAAAGCGTTCAAAATCTGCTTTCCATAGCCTTTTCCAGAGAAGTCGGGACAAATTGCTATGTCAGTAACAGTGTAAATGTCAGGTTCTATTTTCTTAATACCTGCGATACCGATTGCCTGTGTAGTTAATTTATCGTACACAAAAAATTCAGTTTTGACTTCTTGATGCATTTCCACATAGGCGGCGGTTTTCTTTCGCGTGTGTTCTTCTGTCGGACTGGCTTTGGTAAACATATACCGAAATACCTCGTCACGGCTCCAAAGATTCCGATATAAGTCGTGCCAATCCTCGATGGAACCTTGCTTGAGGATGAGGTCTATTGTTTCAATCATACGAAACTCCTTTACTACCGCCACCCCTTCAAAAATGAAATGGGTTTTGAATGTTCTCTATGCCAAATACTTTAACCGCCATGCGATACATGGCTCTGGCGTGAATACGGTCGTGCCAAATGAAACGACGAAAAACCTTGCGGAGTGACCACTCCTCACCATAACTACCAGCGATAACAACATCTTTAAGAAAATCGTCTGTTGTTTCCAGCATATCAAATCCATGCTTACGACATTCATAAATATCGCCATCATTGTTTGCGTTGACCCCAATTTCCGAGAAGTAATACGCGTTGACATTCTTCGTGTGCAGATACATCTCCTCTGCGGAGCGCGGGACTTGGCCATAAAAGGTTTCACGCGCAGGGATAGCGGTCACATTTTTATCTGGAATCGATTGATACAGGGTAAGGAAATCTTGTGCCGATTGCAAGGTAAGTGCTTTCAACTTTTCATATTCTTCCATCGACAATGGCACTGCTTCGCTGGTAAAGAGGACATCGGAATCAGCGTCCCGAATCGCGAGGTTGGATTCTTTTTCGTGGGCAATGACCATCTCAAAGCTGATAGGCGTATCCGCGCCACACCATTTGCAATAGGATACGAGTTCTTGGGGCATCTTTTCCATTGCTACATCCAGCGTTTCCCCGCGTGTGTACGCACCGATGTAATCCATTGCATAAAGCAAAGTGTCGTTGTGATTATGTTCCCAAACGCATGGTATTTTCATCACGATTCCTCCTTTTTCTAGGATACTTTGTATATCACTATTGTACTCTCGGAAAATGGGATAGTCAATATGTATGGGGGGCTCTGCAACAGGGTGAGAATGGGTATGGAATTATTCCGTAAGGTATGCTATACTAGGGAAGAAATGTTGCGTGTGGAGGGGAATATGAAGTATTTCCGTAAATATGGGGCGAAGATTATCGCTGGGCTGTTGGTGCTGGCTTTGGTGCAGTCAATCGCACTGGTCAGTGTGTTGGTGGCTCTGGAACAAGAAAAAAAGCGCGAAGTTGTGGATAAGCAACCACAGGATATCATATCGACGGATGCACAAACCACGCTACCAGAGCGTGTAGGAGAGGAATTACCCGCGGACGGTGGGACAACACAGGAGCAGACACTGCTCACGCCACCAACTGCACCCTCTGCGTCAGAGATTTTGGCAGGAACAACCGTGATTGCGCACGGCATGGGCATGATAGATGGTGTGACAACGCTCAACTGCCTGGAGAGTTTTCAACAGCAGTATGCCCAAGGGGTGCGTGTCTTTGAGACGGATTTGCGTATGACGAGCGACCTACGAGTGGTCCTGCGCCACGACTGGCGCGCAGGTTGGCAGGAAAATGTCAGTGAAACGAGTATCCCAACGCTGGCGGAGTTTCGGGAAAAGCCGTTGCTCGGTCAGTATACCGCACTGTCGTTCCAAGACCTCCTGCGGTTGATGGTCGAGTACCCAGATATCTGTATCATTACGGATAGCAAATTTATGGACGCAGAACTGGTTACTTTACAGTTCCAGACGATGCTCAAAGACGCGAAAGAGTTGGGATTGTACCGCCTGTTTGACCGTATTGTGGTGCAGGTATACAGCGAACTGATGTTCAAAGTGGTGGACAATATCGGAGCGTTTCCGCACTATATCCTTACACTTTATAATACGGGATTTGATGGGCGTTTGGAGAGCTTTGAAAGCATCGCGAATTTTTGCCGTACCAACAGCATTGAGGGGATTACCATGTGGAGCGATTGGTGGAAAGCAGACTTTGCACCTGTCGCAGAAGAATATGGCTTGGCGGTCTATGTGCATACCGTCAACGATGCGGAACAGGCGCGCGCCCTCGTGGAAAGCGGTGTCTGTGGCATCTATACAGATAGCTTGGTTCCGACCGATTTTCTGGTTGCGGAGCAGACAGAGGAACCAACCGCGGTGGAATGAATGGATAGGAAAGGGGACAAACTGAATGGATTTGCGAGAAATAAGACTTTCTGGTGAAACAGTATTTGATGGAAAAATTATGCATGTGCGCCGCGATATTGTGCAGTTACAGGACGGCAGTGAGAGCTTTCGTGAGGTCGTAGACCACTCAGGCGGTGTCTGCGTGCTGGCACTGGATAACGAGGGGCGTGTGTTGCTTGTCCGACAGTTCCGCTATCCGCATGAAAAGATTTTGCGCGAGATTCCAGCAGGAAAGTTGGAAGTGGGTGAGGATCCAGC
>JAZRID010000177.1:0-12842 GCA_045645125.1 Oscillospiraceae bacterium
TGCTGCTGTTGGTACCGCTCTTGGCAACATGGTCGGTTCTCTGACCGTTGGCAAGAAGAAGTACGCTGATGTTGAGGCTGAGATCATTGCGCTGAAGGCAAAGTGCGACGATCTGCAGAAGCAGCTGCTCGACCAGGTCGAGGCTGACGAGGTCAACTTCCTGCCCCTGGCCAAGGCTTACGGCATCCCCAAGGATGACCCCAATCGCGACAAGATCATGGAGGAGGCCACCATCATCGCCTGCTCCACTCCCGTGAAGATCATGGAGCTGTGCTGCGAGGCTCTGGACGCTATCGCCGTGTTTGCCGCCAAGGGCAGCCGTCTGGCTGTCAGCGACGCAGGCTGCGGCGCTGTGTGCGTCAAGGCTGCTCTGCAGGCCGCTTCTCTGAATGTTTTTATCAACACCAAGAGCCTCAAGAACCGCGAGGTCGCTGAGGAGATGAACGCTAAGTGCCTCGGTATGTTGGACAAGTATGGCGCACTCGCCGACGAAATTTTCAACACCGTCAAGGCTGGTTTCTTTAACTAACAATCAATATCCATCAAATACTACATAAAAGAGGTAAATTACTATGGCTAAGCAGTTACTGGGTAAGGAAGTCAACGAAAAGCTGAATGCTCGCATCATTGCTGATTGCGAGGCTTGCAAGGAAAAGGGTGTCAACCCCACTCTGGCCATCGTTCGTTGCGGCGAGCGTCCCGACGACCTGAGCTACGAGAGCGGCGCAACCAAGCGCGCTGAAACCCTCGGTGTTGCTGTTGAGAAGTTCGTTCTGCCTGAGGATGTGAGCAAGGAAGAACTGCTCAAGGTCATCGACGACATCAATGCCAACGACAAGATTCACGGCGTTCTGATGTTCCGTCCCCTGCCCAAGCACCTGAAGGCAGACCAGGATGAGATTTGCAACCGCCTCGACCCCCGCAAGGATGTCGATGGTATGACCGACGGCTCCAACGCTGGTGTGTTCATGGGCAAGCAGCTCGGCTTCGCACCCTGCACTCCCGCCGCTTGCATGGAGATTCTCGACCACTACGGCATCGACTGCACTGGCAAGAAGGCTGTTGTCATCGGCCGTTCTTTGGTTGTCGGTAAGCCTGCCGCTATGATGCTGATGGGCAAGAACGCTACCGTCACCGTCTGCCACACCAAGACTGTTGACACCGCCGCTATCGCTCGTGAGGCTGATATCCTCATCTCCGCCGCTGGCGTGCTGAAGAGCCTGACCAAGGAGTATGTCCGTCCCGGCCAGATTGTTGTCGATGTTTCCATTAACTGGGACGCTGAGAAGATTAACGCCAAGGGCGGCAAGGGCGGTATCGCTGGTGACGCTGTCTACGAGGAAGTGGAGCCCATCGTCGAGGCTATCACTCCCGTTCCCGGCGGTGTCGGTGCTGTGACTACCTCTGTGCTCATCGGCCATGTTGTTGAGGCCGCTAAGCGCACTCTCGCCTAATCTTCCGTCTACAAGAGAAAGGAAGGTAGGAAGTTATGTCCGTTAAGCCCGACCAAACTAGCAAAATCCTTCGTCGGTTTATGCTAGCAATGACAGTCTTTTTCTACGCCTATGCCTTTGCCATGCCCGACAGAAGTGAAATGCTCAACGGGCTTACGAATATCCTCCTCTCCCCTGCACAGGTCACGAAAGACTACTTTGTCATCGGCAATTTCTCTGGTACTTTCCTCAACATGGCTCTGGTGGCAACCGCCTGTGTCCTGTTGCAGTTCCTCCCCGGCGCAGTGGTGAAAGGAAGCACCGTAGCGGCATTTTTCCTGACGCTCGGCTTCACCACTTGGGGTATTAACATTCTGAACATCTGGCCGTTCTTCCTCGGTGTTTTCCTGTGTGCACTGGTACGCAAGCAGAAACTCTCCGGTTCGGTCGATATGGCGATGTTCGCAACGGGTCTGTGCCCCATCGTCAGTGAGATGCTCCTGCGCTACCCCGGTGACGCGGTACACGCGCCCACATGGCAGAGCGCACTGCTCGCACTGGCAGTTGGTACGGGTGTAGGATTCCTCACCCCTGCCCTCGCGGCACACTCCCCCAACCTGCACAAGGGCTTCAATTTCTACTCCGCCGCCCTGCCTGCCGGTCTGATGGGCTTCTTCATCGTTGCCGCGTTCTATAAGACCGCTGGTAACACCGTGCCCCCCATCGAGGCTACACTGGGAGCCAGTCAGCCGATGATTGCCTACAGCTTCTTTGGCTGTGTGTTCCTCATCAGTATTATCACTGGTTTCTGTCTGAACAAGTTCAGTTTCCGCGGTTATCTGGATATCCTGACCGATGCTGGCCACAAGCGCGACTACACTGCGCTGTTTGGCCCCGGTCTAGCCCTGATTAACTTCGGTGTATACGGTCTGTTCATTGTCGGCTACTACACGCTGATTGGTGGCTCTTTCAACGGTGTCACCTGTGGTATCGTGTTCTGCATGGTATGCTTTGCGTGTGCTGGTAGCCATCCTGGCAATGTCTGGCCGATTATGGTGGGTTACTTCCTCGCCTCTCTGCTGGGTGTGAACCCCATCAATGCACAGGCGATTATGGTCGGTCTGTGCTACGCCAGCGGTCTTGCCCCCATTGCAGGCGTTTACGGCCCTCTATACGGCGTTCTCGCTGGTGCGGCACATTACACCTTGGTCACTTCTGTCCCTGCTCTGCACGGCGGTTTCTGCCTGTACAACGGCGGTTTTACCTCCGTTCTGATTGCGGTGCTGTTGGTTCCCCAGTTGGAGGCATTTGTCAAGACCAAGAGTGAGCGCAAGGATTTGCGTCGTGACAAACAGCGCGCCAAGCATGAGGCCAAAGGAGGCATCGTCTGATGACGAAACAGGAGTTGCGGAAACAGATTGCCGCCGAGGTCAAGGCACTCGACAGTGACTACTGTGCGCGCGCGGATGCGGCGATTTGCACCGCTGTGCGTGAGAGTGACTTGTATCGACAGGCACAGACCATCTTCTGCTACATCGGCACGGACCGCGAGATTGACACCAAGGCTCTGCTCTTCGCCGCACTGGCGGATGGCAAGCGTCTGGCACTGCCGCTGTGCGTCGGAAAGGGCATTATGGAGGCGCGTGAGATTCACTCTCTCGATGACTTGGTCAACGGGAAGTTTGATATTCCTGCGCCCCATACGGACTGTCCCCTTGTTGCACCTGAGGCGTTCGACTTGGTGATTGTCCCCTGCTCCACTGGCAACGAAAAGGGACAGCGTTTGGGCTACGGCGGCGGTTTCTATGACCGCTATCTCGGTCAGACCAACGCCCCCAAGGTACTGCTGTGCCGTCGAGCTTTGGTCAAGGATGATATCCCTGTGGAGGAGCACGACCTCATCATGGACTACCTCGCCACCGAGGACGGTCTGCACGACTGTAAAAAAGCATAATAAATGTAAGAGGAGTGTCGCAATGCGCGGCACTCCTCTTCTATGTTTCTTATCGCATAAAAAGACAACTTGGAGAGAGGGGATAAAAATCTTGACGAACTGGGGTGTACTATTAAGTTTTCATTCAATCAACCGATATTACATATGTAGTACAAACAGGATAGTTCAAATAGGTAAGGAGATGATACATGACTATGAAGGCACGCAAAAAAATTGCATCTTTTGCGCTGGCAGTAGCGATGCTGACCAGCCTATCCTCCCCAATTCACGCAACAGGAGAGGGCGAAAATGAGGGCAACGACGAACTGGTAGATACCATCACGGAAAATGAGGAGTTGGAAACTGTCACCTTTTTGGTGAACGATGTATTCAGCGTGGCATTACCTGTCATTAGTAAAAATAGCACCGTATTTGATTTTATCATGGACCCACAGAGTGTCATCGAAAAGACGGATGCGGCACGGTACGAGGAGGGGACACATTTTGAGTGGAACACCCTCTACTTTGCCAATACCAATGAGGACGGCAGTCTGCGCGGGTACAGTGGGATGAGCGACCCACTCACCATCACCAACCGCAGTTCCATGGCGGTGGATGTGACACTGGAAGCCTGGCTGGATTTACCAGCAGGGGTGACGCTCACTGACGACCCTTTCTTTGAGGGGGACACTTCCGCCAGTATCTATCTGGCTCTGACGGACGGGTGGAACACTTTCCCCATCACCTATGACGGTGCGTTAATGACAGTCACTGTCCCTGCCGACTGGGGCGCGTATGAGATTGTAGGCGACGCAGAGCAGGGATTTTATTATGCACTGACAGAGGAAGCACAGAGCGAGGACTATGACGGTTTTCCCACCTATTCTTTCCAGTTGGTCGGTGCGTGTAACCCCAACGGAGATTGGCTAGAACTAGCGCATATCACACCTACAGTAACGGTAAAGTGGACGGTTACACCACAGCCGACAGAGCCAACTTTCATTGATGTAGCCGTGCAACTCGAACAAAAGTTTGAGCAAGAGCCTGAGCAGGAACCCGAACAAGAGCCTGAACAAGAACCTGAACAAAAGCCTGCGCAAGAACCCGAACAAGAGCCTGAGCAAGAGCCTGAGCAGGAACCCGAACAGGAACCTGAGCAAGAAGAACCCCAACAAAGAAAAATCGCAGGTCTCCATTAACTTCTTGACATAGCTGTTGATATAGTATATAAGAATAGATTGGAAATGCAAACAAAAAGTAGCAAATGCCTATTAACTTTTTGGTTTGTGTGCCGATATATTAAGCGTATTATAAAAAAGTTGTTGTCATACGATTGAAAACAGCGGAATTGGGAAAGGAGTGTTGCATACGAGCAAGAATACAACGAAAAAGAATGGATTGTTGATTGGGCTGGTCGCTGGCTGTGGCGTTATCATCGTTTTGCTATCGGCTGTCGTGGTTCTTCTGTTGGGACAGGGACAAGGCGGTAGCAACGCAGAAGAACCCAGACGAAATGTGGTGGTCAACGAGGAAAATGTGGAAAAAGCATTGAAAGAACTAGATAAGAAGGAGTTCGTTCCTGCTGGTCGTTATGAGGCCAAGATGAATTCCGTCTGGTATTTCGATGACGGTTCCTCTCCCTCCCGCAATGCCTATGTGGAGAATGTGCTTGGCAACACCAACGATGTCTATTTTGACCTGATTCTTGCAGACACTGAGGAGGTTATTCTGGCCTCCCCCATCATTCCCCGAGGTAGTTATATGAAGGAAATCACCTTGGACAAGGATTTGGAACCTGGTACATACGAGTGTGTTATGGTCTACCATTTGGTGGACGAGGACCAGAATACGCTAAGCACTGTCCGTATGGCAGTTACGGTCATTATCGAGGGGTAATAGCACCATAGCACCACATTGTTTCACTTGTTGCGTGAATTTTAATCAATCTGGTTCTGGTTGATTAAAATATATTAACCCCAGATGTCATATCTGGACTTTGAAAAGGAGTGTATAATTTATGAAGAAGAAGAACCAGAAATTAGTCGCTCTTGCTTTGGCAATGAGTATGATGCTCGGTACGGCGCTCCCCGCATACGCCGCAGATAAGGAGCAGGGTACCAGCAGCGGTACCGGTGCAGTGGAAGGTGTCATCAGCACCGATGTTTTCAGTGTTGTCGTCCCGACCGAGAGTACCAGCGCATTTAACTTCATTCTGGATCCTCAGGGCTTGATCGCAGCAACGGTGACGGATGATTCGAGCTCTTACAATGGCAAGACCTTTGAGTCCGACAAGACCCTTTTCTTCCCCAATGCGGACGATGCAACCATCGAGTATACCAAGACCAACGATTATTCCAGCTCTAGCAATCCTCTGGAAATCATGAACAAGAGTACGATGGAAGTCAATGTCAGCCTAAGCGCGACCGTGGATGCCAGCAGTCTTGTTGTAGGTGAAGGAGCTACGGCAAAGTCCGCCAAGCTGGCTGCCGATGACACCTTTAAGGTCAAGGTTCAGGGTGAAGAGGGCGAGGAGTCTGTTGACTCTACCGAGGCTCTCATCTATCTGGCTCTGGTTAACACCACCGAGTCCAAGACTGAGGTCATCACCGATCAAGGTGCTACCATCAAGGCTACGCTGGATGGAGCCGCTGATGGTGTTTATAAGACTCAGCTTGTGGGTGGTGAGTATAAGTACGCCATCGATGAGGAGGTCGTTCCTTCCGATGCCGACCATGCAGCTCTGGCTGCGAAGTTCGACACCGTGCAGTTCAAGCTGACCGGTGCTTGCAACCCCAAGGGCGATTGGACTGGTCTGGCTGATCTGGCTCCCAAGGTCAGTGTCACCTGGAAGGTCAGAGCTAATACTGGTCCCGGTGTGGAAAATGTCACCGGTGAGTATGCGAATGTGAATACTATCACAACCGACCTGACCACCGACATCTTCTTCCCTGATGGTTGCACCAACATCACCAACATCAAGTACAAGCTGAACGGTGCTACCACCGCTACCGCTATGACTGCCAACACCCATTACACCGTTTCCGGTGAGACTCTGACCCTGAAGGCCACTCTTCTCAAGCTGGTCTATCCTAAGGGCAGTGCGGAGTGCACCGTGACTTTCGGTGATGGCACTACCGCTACCTTCACCATTACCCTTACCGTTCCCAGCAGTGATGGCTAAGTCGAGAAGTCGCTGAAGGCAAGTCCATAAAAAGTAAGAAAGAACCCGCACCTGGGGCAACCTGGGTGCGGTTCTTTTATGTCTGATGGAACTGAAGAGTTTGTCAATACGAAAGTACACCCCCATGGACGAGCAACTGCCCATCCACGGGGGGAAAATTATGCTATGGCTTTCTGTTCGCGAAAGATGTAGCTAGTGATTAGCCCATCAGCTGCAGGACACCCTGAGGCACCTGATTTGCCTGTGCCAGCATAGCCTGAGCGGACTGAATCAGGATGTTGTTCTTGGTGTAAGCCATCATCTCGTCGGCGATGTCGGTATCGCGGATGTTGGCCTCTGCATCCTGGATGTTCTCTTCCATGACACCCAGGTTGTTGATGGTGTGCTCCAGACGGTTCTGGATAGCACCCAGATCACCACGAGTGACGGAAACCTGCTCGATGGCGGCCTTGACGGAATCGATAGCCTTGTTAGCCTTTGTAGGATCGCTGATATCCAGACCCTTGATACCCAGAGCAGAAGCCTTCATGCTGCCAACAGCGACCCTGATAGTCTCAACGGACTCGGAACCGATCTGCAGAGTCAGACCACCGTTACCCTTGACACCGCCAGCGGTGCCGGGCTTGATAGCAAATGTGTTATTGCCAGTACCTGCCGTCCATGTATCCATAACACCATCGCTGTCAGTATCAGAAGCAGCACCGCATTCCAGATTAAGGCCGGTTGCCGACTCGATAGCATCGGCCATCGCCTGAGCCTCGGTGGTAATAGTAGTACCAGCAACTTCAATAAAGTGGTCAACACCGGCTTCCTTCAGAGCAGCCAGCATATCATCCGACACACCAGGGTTAGCGCCACTATTTTTGCTATCGGTGTTGTCAACGAAAGCAAACTTCTTGCCGTTGACTTCAAAGATTGCCTTGTCCAGAGCATTTGCACCGGTCTTGGAACCGTCAAACACAACAGCAGCGGTGAGATCAACATAACTGAACGCATCCTCTGCCTTCTTAGCAATCGAAATCGAATTAGCGGTTTCGGTAAGTGTGTCGGTCTCCTTGTCGTACAAGGCCTCTGTCATACCGCTGATTTCCATCTGACCCTTACCCGCGACTCTGTTCTCAAAGGTAATTGTACCATCAGTATTGGGGTCGGTAACAGTAAAGTTTTCATTGACGACATCGATCTTCTTCAACTCATCCTTCAGAGCAGCACCGATTGCAGCTGCATCTGCAGTGCCTGCGCTAGCGACATCATACTCGGAGCCATCCTCAGAAACGAGCTTTGAGATAGCACCCGTGCTATCCTGCGCTGCAGTCAGGTTAATGTTAATGACTTCCTCATTACCATTACCGTCCTTCAGAGTGAACGAGAACTTCAGGACATCACCCTCTGTAATACCAGATGAACCGACGGTAGCCGCAGTACCCATCGCATACTTGCCCTTGACGGCCCCCATATCATTAACCTGAGCGGTCAGTGCGCGGGACAGCTTGGAAATGTCAACATCCGTGGCAGCGGCTGCGGTGCCGCCCTTGGCAGCCAGAGAACCGTCCAGCAACTTGGTGCCGTTGAAGTTGGAGTTGTCAGCGATACGGTCGATTTCATCGGTCAGGGAGTTAATCTCAGCCTGAATCTTGTCTCGGTCGGTCGCGCTGTAGGTGCCATTAGCGGCCTGCGTGGACAGGGTGACCATACGGTTCAGCATATCGTGAACCTCAGTCAGCGCACCTTCAGCGGTCTGCACGAGGTTGATACCACTCTGTGCGTTCTTCTGTGCCTGGTCCAGACCAGCAATCTGGGCACGCATCTTCTCAGAGATGGCCAGACCTGCAGCGTCGTCACCGGCGCGGTTGATGCGGTAACCGGAGGACAGCTTCTCCAGGTTCTTGGACAAGCCACCGTTGTTCTTGCTCAGGTTACGGTAGGCGTTCATTGCCATAATGTTGTGCTGAATACGCATAATTAGAATCTCCTTTTCATTATATTCGGCAGAATCCTTTCCGCCGTTTGTGGGTTGCCGCTTCGCCCACGGTGCAATCGGCCGATTTGCACCGAGAGATAGGTCGGCAGGGGGTGTTCCATCCAACCTGCGCACAATCGAATGAAACACGGTTCACAGGTTCCAAACCTGCTTACACCTATCTTATCGGTGGCTTTTCCAGAAAATTAAGCGTATTATAAAAATTTTTTATTTTTTATCCACAAAGCCTCCCCTTGTGCATCTGAGGTAGGTGCCAAAATCAAAGACTTTGACGGAGAAGATAGATGGGAACGATATTTCCTTGCTATTGTAGGGCATTGCGTATATAATATGATTAGGGAATGGAGGATTTTCTGCATGGACACACTGGTATTTGAATGGGACCCCAACAAAAACGAAATCAACAAAAAGAAACATGGTTTGTCCTTTGAAACAGCGAAAGAAGTCTTTTACGATGAATTTGCTATCCTGTTCGACGACCCAGAACATTCGATAGAGGAAGAACGATTTCTGATTATCGGAGTCACTAGGTCGGAGCAAATCTGCATTGTCAGCCACTGTTATCGGGACAATGAGAATCGTATCCGTATTATTTCGGCAAGAAAAGCCACGAAGCACGAGCAACGAGCCTATCAAGATGGAATTTGAGGTGATAACATGAGAGAGGAATATAATATCAGCGCGTTGAATCCCAGACGAAACCCGTACGCCGCGAAGTTGAACCATCAAATCACGGTTGCTATCGACGCTGATATCGTCGAGTATTTCAAGTCCCAAGCAGATTCTTCTGGTATCCCTTATCAAAGACTTATCAATTTATATTTGACAGATTGCATCGAAAAGAAAAGACAATTGCAGGTATCGTGGAGTTGATAGGCATGGTTCTATCCCCTCCGCATCGCCTACGACGACCCACCTCCCCTTACCACAAGGGGAGGTTTTCAGCCTCTTGCAATTGTGGCAAAAACTGATATAATCAGTAAGAGAGTATCTATCACACCTTACAGAAAGGACAACGATATGGCTACTATTACATTTCAAGTATCTGGCGGCGAGGTTGTGACCATCTCCGCCAATGTGGGCGACAAGTTGCTGGACACGGCGCGTCTGGCGAATGTCGCTATCGACGCACCTTGCTCTGGTAACGGCGTATGCGGTAAATGCCGCGTCCGTCTGGTGGAGGGCAATCTGGATGCCCCCATCAACCGCCACATCTCGCAAGAGGAGTACGATGCAGGCTGGCGATTGGCCTGTGTCGCCACCATCATCGGCGATGCCGTGATTGAAGTTCCCGATATCGCCAGTGCCTACCGCAGTCGTATGAAGATGGCCGACCTCAGCTCCCCCAAGGAAATCGCCATCTTTGAGGATTTGAAGAATCAGTTGCAGGACGCTGGTATGACCTTCGGCACGGATATTCAGGCTATCTCCCTCACGGTGGACGAGCCTTCTCTGGACGACACGATGCCCGATAACGAGCGTCTGGCGCGCGCTGTCGAGGCCGCCACGGGTGTCAGCACCGACAATATTATGATTCCCTTCTGCGTGTTGAAGGACCTCGCCCTCACCCTGCGCGAGAGCAACTTCTCCGTGAAGTGCGTCATCTCCCGTGATGCTGACCGTATTTTGATTCGCGATGTTCTCCCTGCTGATAACACCGAGCCTCTGGTCGGCTTCGCCATGGACTTGGGTACCACTTCCCTCTCTGGTGTGCTGGTCGATTTGGAAACTGGCAAGATTCTCGCCAAGGCCAGCGGTGGTAACGGTCAAATCCGCTACGGCGCGGATGTTATCAACCGCATTATCGAGTCCTGCAAGGACGGCGGTCGCAAGAAGTTGCAGGATGCCGTGGTCAAGGAGTCCATCATCCCCATGCTGGCGCAGATGTACCGCACCTCTGGTGTCAACCCTCGCCGTATCTATCGCATGGTTCTCGCCGCCAACACCACGATGAATCACCTGCTGTTGGGTCTGCACGCCGACCCCGTGCGTATGGAGCCTTTCATCCCCAGTTTCTTCTATAACAACTATCTGTATGTCCGTGATATCGGTTTGAAGATGAACCCGATGGCCGAATTGGTGTTGGCTCCCAACATCGGTAGCTATGTCGGCGGCGATATCACCGCTGGTGCGCTGGTGAGGATGATTTGGAACAAGCCTGAGATGAGCCTGTTCATCGACCTCGGTACCAACGGCGAATTGGTATTCGGCAACGAAGAATTTTTGATGTCCTGCGCCTGCTCCGCTGGTCCTGCCTTCGAGGGCGGTGACATCTCCTGCGGCATGCGCGCCACCGACGGTGCTATTGAGGCCTGTACCATCGACAAGGACACGATGGAGCCCTCTCTGACCGTGGTGGGCGGTGTCGCGCCTGCTGGTATCTGCGGTAGCGGTATCATCGACATCATCGCGGAACTGTTCCGCTGTGGCATCATCAACGGAAAAGGCAAGTTTGCCCGCGAGGGTGTGCGTATCAAGTACGACAACTACGGCATGGGTAGCTATGTGTTGGCTTGGCAGAAAGACACGGGTGGCGTGAAAGATATCACCATCACTGAGGTAGATATCGACAACTTCATCCGCGCTAAGGGTGCTATCTTCTCCGCTACCACCACCATGCTGTCCTCCCTTGGCTTCGATGCCTCCTGCGTGGAGCATGTCTATGTCGCTGGTGGTATCGGCAGTGGTATCAACATGAAGAACGCCGTCACCATCGGTATGTTCCCCGATATTCCCCTCGAAAACTTCCACTACATCGGTAACTCCTCCCAGACTGGCGCATATGCCATGCTGGTCAGCAATCAGGCAAAGGAGAAAGTTTTTGAACTTGGTCGTTCCATCACCTATATGGAGCTGTCCAATGAGCCGGGGTATATGGATTCCTTTGTTGCGGCTTGCTTCCTGCCCCATACCGATGCAAGCCTGTTCCCCAGTGTCGATTTCTAATCATAGTTATAGAAAGGGCTCCCCTGCGTGGGGAGCCTTTTTTCTGTTTCGGGGTTATACCGTGCTTCCCCACTCGTGTAAGAACAGGGTCAGTGCCAACAAGTCAGCACAACCGCCGGGGGAGAGATTCTTTTCGATAAACTGTGCATCCAGTCGCGCAATTTCTTCTATTGTGGGGAATGGATTGCGATGAAGCAATGTTCTCGCCTGTTCTGCGCCCCATGTCGCACCCTCGATACCGCCACGCTTCACCATATTCGTATCCGTTCCACGCGCAATCAAATGCAATAGCGCAATCGCTGCCGCGTGTTCCCTGTCACAGCCGTGCGCGAGGGCATGGCGCAGGGTCGGGAGGGCAACTTCCCACACCCCTGGCAGACCGTCCATCACTTCACCCCTTGCCCCGCGTATCCCACGCTCCTGATACAGCCGTGCGCCAGCGGTGTCGAGTGACTGGTCACGCATCCGCGTCAATTCCTCGCGCAGTGGTGCTTCGGTCATCCGCGCACACTCGGCACAGAGCCGTCTGGCATCCCGACAAGGTTCTTCTGCGGACCACAGTCGTCCCACCGCGCCGCACAAAATCCCCAACAGAAAAATCGCGCCTTTGTGGGTATTCACGCCGTTGGTGGTGGCGAGCATCGTCTGCTCCGCACACAATCCTACACGGCGCAGTCGAGCAAAAGTTTCCTCTGGTGCGAGGTTCGCACTCTCCATGCCAATCGCCACACACTGCTCCCAGTAAGGCGCGAGGGCGGTGGCACTGCGCTCAAAGAGGGAGAGCGTCATGTCCGTATGACTACCGCTGTTGTTGCGGTCGACCAATCCAGGCTTAGGGGTCACACGCACCTCGTCCAGTAAACTCTGGGTGGCAAGGGTGGCGACGGTGGTGCAATCCGCTTGTCGAAAGAACGCGGACAATCGCCGTCTGGTTTCCTGTTGCAGTTCCTCCACGCTGTGCTTCCGCCGTGCGGCACAACCGCGACCCTCCGCACCACACACCAGACAACCGCGCTCACGCAGTCCCAATTCCCCACGCGAGAGCCGTCTGCCATCTCTGTCGATAACATCCATATCAAACAGACGACCCAGCTCGTCCGCGTCCTCACACGCGGCACATAGTGCCTTGGCGGTCACTGGACAACCTTGGACGGCATACAGTGCCTCACAGCCTGTGATTTCGTCCATCTGTTCCAACAGCGTGAGCGTGATACCGTGTGCGGCGAACGCACTGGCGAGCCGTTGACAGCCGACCAAAAAGCCACGGCGAATCAGCGCAGAGGACTTCTCTGGCCCAGCGATATTCATGGTAAACGACACCAACGGCGCATGAACAAGCGCGGCCGTAAGCCGCGCCTGTCGCGCTTC
>JAZRID010000178.1:0-26451 GCA_045645125.1 Oscillospiraceae bacterium
GGCATCCCTGCGAAGCCGAACAGCTCAAAGGCAAGCAACAGCGAGGTGATGGGGCTATTCGTCACGCCACAGAACACACCGACCATGCCGCAGGCGGCGACCAGTTCCATCGGCAGACCGAGCCACGCGGCCACAACGCTACCGAATGCCGCACCGATGGTCAGGGACGGCACAATTTCACCGCCCTTAAAGCCACCGCCCAGTGTCAGCGCGGTAAACACCATCTTCAATAGGAACGCATACGACACGGTAGCCTCCCCGTGGTGAAAAATATGCTCAATCAGCCCCATACCAGAACCGAGGTATTCCGACCCTAAGAGCTGGCTCAATGCCACCACTAAACTACCTGCAACTGCAATACGGATATAAGGATTTTTTAGATATCTCTTGTACAGATGCTCCGTCTGGTGCAGGATGATACAGAATAGAATACTCACCAGTCCTGCGGCGGCGGCAAACAGGAGAATCTTCAAAAATCCGACAGGTGTAATGGCGGCGCACTCCACAGGGAACACCTCTGGGGGGACGCGGAATCCCTTTGCCACGAACTGCGCGATAAGTGCCGCACTCACACAGGGCAACAGCGCAGAGTAGTGCATAATGCCCACGCTGATGACCTCCATCGCGAACACCGTTGCCGCGAGCGGTGTACCGAACAGGGCGGAAAATCCCGCGCTCATACCGCACATAATCATCAAACGCTTATCTTTTTCGTTCAAATGCAGGACATTGCTCAACTTACCAGCGATACTGCCACCCAACTGCAACGCCGCACCCTCTCGACCTGCACTACCGCCGAACAGGTGGGTAATGACGGTGGATACAAAGATGAGCGGTGCCATGCGGAACGGAATCTGCACCCCGGAATGGATGGACGCGATAATGGTATTCGTTCCCTTGTCGTTGTTGTTTTTGGTCTTATGGTATAGGGCAACAATCAACAGGCCACCCAGTGGCAATCCCCATACCAACATCGGATACTGTCCACGCAAGTTATTGACAAGCAACAGGGCATGGGCGAACAAGGAACCAATCGTACCCACAATCGCACCCACCAGACAGCCAAGGACAAACCATTTGACCAACATTCTGGCGGATAATACCTCGTGGTGTGCAACCACTGCCCAATGCTTCTTCTTTCGTGATTTCTTCTTTCTCGTTCTCGTTGTTGCCATATTTTTCTCTCTCCTCTCTGCTCTCTGCTCTCTCCCATCACAGCGTGGCGACATACGCCACCGCATCAAACGCCTCCAGCACGCTGTCCTTTTTCAGATACAGCGGATGATGGGGGTGTCCTTTTTTACTCCGCGCACCAGCCGTAAACCACCGTGCGCCGTACTGCTCGCCCAATGTAATCATATCGCGCACACAGTCAGGCAGATACGCGCGCTGTTCAATCACTGTTCCCCACGCCGCCCAGATAGCTGGTGCGTCCGACAGGGAGAGGACATAGGCAAACGCCGCCATATTTTCCCGATGTAATTGCTCATTTCGCTCCCGTTCCATATCGCTCGGACGGGTAGCGCGCTGGGCATAGACATTAAACATCACAAAACTATCGTAGCCATTAAAGTGCGCCACACGCTCCACACTTTTGAGGGTATTATCCAATGCCCCAGGTGCGGCGGTGGACGGATTGACCCCCACGCAAATCAGCGGTTTTTTCCCCCGTGTACCGAGGATATAGCGGTACTCGCTATAGAATGGTGGAACATAGAGCCACTGCTCCTGCGGATATTCCGCCGAGGGATGCAACGATGCCTCCAACGCATCCGAAAAAGATAAAACATCTGCTTCACAGGTTGGACAATTTGGGATATGCACAATACCAGCCCCCTTGCTCCTTTTTTACCAGTGTATCATGCCAAAGAGGACGGTGCAACTGAAAAAACTGCCATTCCGACAAAATCATCCAAAACCAGAATTTCTTGTTGCATTTGTTGGGAAAGGGTGCTATAGTAACCGTGTCATCTGTACTAGTCGGGTTAATACAGTTATGTAAACGCACAGGAGGTTACACCATGCTATCGGACAGCATTTCCATCGTCAATTTTTGCATTGTCACCATATTCACCCTCTGCTATCTCTACCAATTTTTATACCTGCCCATTCCATTCTTGAAGAAGGATAAACCCCACCGCCCAGAGAAACTGCACCGCTATGCCGTTCTGATTGCGGCGAGAAACGAGGAAGCAGTCATTGCCCATCTGTTGGAATCCATCCATACACAGGACTACCCTGCGGAATGGATCACAACCTTTGTGGTAGCGGACAACTGCACCGATGCCACCGCACAAACGGCACGCGCACACGGCGCAGTGGTCTACGAACGCTTCAATAAAAAGGATATCGGCAAGGGCTACGCGCTCAACTTCCTGCTCAACAAGATTCAGCAGGACTATGGCGACAGCTTTGACGGTTTTTTTGTCTTTGATGCCGACAACCTCCTCAGTCCGCAGTACATCACGGAGATGAACCGTACCTTTACCGATGGCTATGAGATTGTCACCAGTTACCGCAACTCCAAAAACTACGGGGACAACTGGATTTCCGCAGGGTACGCCCTGTGGTTTCTGCGCGAGGCAGAGTCACTCAACCATGCGAGAATGTTGTTGGGTACGAGCTGCGCCGTGTCGGGCACTGGCTTTTTATTGAGTCGGGGTGTTTTGGCGCACCACGGCGGTTGGAATTTCTTCCTGCTCACCGAGGATATCCAATTTACTGTTGCCAGTATTCTCGATGGCTATCGGGTCGGCTACGCCCCCAATGCTGTATTTTTTGACGAGCAACCTGTGACATTCCGCCAATCTTGGCGACAGCGTATGCGTTGGGCGAAGGGATATCTCCAAGTTTTTCAAACCTACGGTGCGCGTCTGCTCCGCGGTATCTTCCGCAAGAACGGTTTCTCCTGTTTCGATATGGCGATGTCTGTCATGCCTGCCATCGCACTCACGATGGTCGGTGTTCTGGCAAATCTCTGGGCGGCAGCCACCTGTGCGCTCGCTGGACAGGGGTTCGAGGTTATCCTGCGGTCGTTGGCAGAGATGTTGGGCGACAGCTATTTGCTTCTGCTGTTCCTTGGTAGTGTCACCACGCTGACGCAATGGAAACATATCCGTACCACAGCGGTGAAAAAGATTTTCTACACCTTTACCTTTCCGCTGTTTATGATGACCTACATCCCCATTTCTTTCTGCGCTCTATTTTGCAGAGTGGAGTGGAAACCCATCGAACACCGTCGCACCGTTCCCCTCTCGGAACTGGTACAAAAATAAAAATTGATATAAAAACTGGGGGTATCGCTTCTTGCGACACCCCCTTGTTTCATTCTGCCAGTAGTTGATAGTCCGTACTGGTCTTATCGCCCTTGATTTCAGTAAACGCCTCGCCTGCGGTTTGCAACCAATCGCGGAGCTGGTAATACTGCTCCTCGCTGAGGATATAGCTCTCACCACTGCGCCATTCTTGCCCCAGATACTCCTGTACCCACTGCTCCGCGACCGTACTTTCGGTACAGATAGCGGCGGCAAAATTGCGCGCACAGGCTTCCGCACAGTCCTTGGCATCATCGGCCTCGCCATTGCTCTCTGGCAATGCGCCAGGCATATCCGACTGCCAAACGGCAACACCATCATCCTGTGACACATCGTAGTCCACATTGGGCCATTCCGTTGGGGAATTCGTGGTACTGCTCTCCTGTCTGGCGCGCTCTGGTGCGGCACTGCCGTTGGTCATTGCCTTGTCCATACTGTTGTTGTCCACACCAGGGATGGCCCAGATACCAAGAAGCACAACCGCACAACAGGCGGCGAGGGCGGCGAAGCGTTTCCACTGTGGGAACCGCAGAACCGTCCGCTCCGACACGACATCCTGCTTTGTTTCATGCACACGCGCCATCACAGCCTCGGCAAACCCCTCGGGTGTACTCTCCGCCTGCGTACGCAGTGCGTCACGCACAGAGAGCAAATCCTCCCAGTAGGCTTGACAGGCTGGACACTGCGCCAAATGCTCCAAAACCGCAATCCGTTCCTCGGCAGTCAGTTCATCGTCCATCAGGGCACTGATTTGCGACTCATATTCCTTACACACAACCACGCATCAGTCCCTCCTCTCATTTCTATCCTCTATATTAGACGAAATATAACCAGATAAGTTCCCACTTTTGAGCAAAATTTTTCGCAAGGCACCGCGTGCGCGTGCCAGACGGCTTTTCACCGTGCCGAGGTCAATTTTGAGGGTGTGGGCAATCTCCTCATAGCTCAACTCCTGCACCTCGCGCATCACCAAGACGGTACGGTGGTCATCCCCCAACCGCTGTAGCCCATCCTGCACCACGCGCTGTAAATCCTTGCCCTCGGCATCCTCCTGTGGGCTGGGTGTCGGGTCAACGGTGTCGAGGTGAAATTCTTCATCGTCCAGACTGACCTGCGCGCGCTGGTGCTTGGTACGGCGCAAATAGTCCACCGCCGCATTGGACACCAGACGGTACAGCCATGTGGCAAACCCTGCCTCTCCGCGAAAAGACGGCAACCCACGCCATGCGGCTAAAAATGCTTCCTGCGCGATATCGCCAGCATCCTCGGCATTGCCACACAAGCGCAGAGCTAGATGGTATACCCGATTCTCATAGAGCCGCACCAACTCACCAAAAGCACTTTCGTCACCGTGCGCCGCCGCACGGACCAGCTCGTTTTCAGTCATGGAGGTCCCTCTTGATTCCTGCCGTCACACGGTAAACATCCTCCAGCGTTTCCATGCGGACGATTTGTTCTTTATAATAGGTAGCGTAGCTCACGCCTTTGAGATACCACGCATAGTGGCGACGCGCCGTGAGAACGGCTATTTTTTCACAGTTGTACTGCGTAGCCAGTTCAATCTGTCGGACAGCGGTATCACACCGCTCAGCGAGGGGGGGACGCTCTGGAATCGGCTGACCGTCCAATGCAGCCTGTGCCTCGCGGAACAGCCACGGATTACCGAAGCATCCGCGCCCAATCATCGCGGCATCCGCGCCCGTCTGTTTCAAAATCCGCACGGCATCCTCGGCGCAGAAAATATCACCGTTGGCAATAACAGGGATAGACACCGCCTCTTTCACCTCACGGATGGTACTCCAATCTGCCGTACCGCCGTACATCTGTACACGGGTACGACCGTGGATAGCAACCGCACTGACCCCAACTTCCTCCAACATTTTCGACAGTTCCACCGCGTTGATGTTGCCCTTGTCCCATCCGCGGCGCATTTTAACCGTCACAGGGACAGGGGACGCTTTGACGACCGCCTCCGCCAGACGCGTGGCTTTTTCAGGGTCTTTCATCAGTGCGCAACCGTCCCCACTGCCCACGACTTTCCCGACGGGGCACCCCATATTGATATCCAATAGCTCTGCGCCACTGGCTTCAATGGCGATTTGCGCCGCTTCCGCCATACAGGAGATATCACTACCGAAGATTTGTGCAACAAAGGGTGTTTCTCCGGGGAACGGCTGTAGCAACAATTTACTTTTTTTATCCTGATAACACAGTGCCTTGGCACTGACCAGTTCTGTATAGGTAAGTCCTGCGCCCAGTTCACTACAAATCTGTCGATAGGCGGCATCCGTCACACCTGCCATCGGCGCGAGTGCCAACTGGGATGCAATTTCAACATTTCCGATACGCATGAGTGTTCTCCTTTGTGACAATCTATAATAAAGATAAAATTTCCAGTGATTTGGAATTATATCACAAGGCCACGGCATTGGCAATCACTTTACACACGGTTGTACGGTGCGAAACGATTGCCATTCTTGTTCTTTTATGCTAAAATACGGGATACATTCGGTTAGGGAGGGTCAAAACATGGCCATTGAAAAAGTAAGAGAATATTTTCGCTCGTTCGGTATGGAGGACCGCGTGATTGAGTTCGCCACCTCCAGTGCCACCGTGGAGCTTGCCGCACAGGCCGCTGGGACAGAGCCGTGCCGTATCGCAAAAACACTGTCCTTTTTGTTGGAGGACGGCCCGATTTTGATTGTTACCGCTGGCGATGCCAAGATTGACAACGCCAAGTACAAAGCCAAATTTTCCACCAAGGCAAAAATGATTCCCTTTGAAGAGGTGGAAGCACGGATTGGTCACGGTGTTGGCGGTGTCTGTCCGTTTGCCATCCACGAGGGGACTCGGGTGTATCTGGACGAATCTCTCCAGCGGTTCACCACCGTATTTCCCGCCTGTGGCAGTAGCAACAGTGCCATCGAGCTGACCTGCGCGGAACTGGAGCAGTATTCCTGTGCCTTCGTCGAGTGGGTCGATGTGTGCAAAGGTTGGCAATAAAATTATTCCCTGACAGTCATTTCGGAACAGGTGTCGAATGTTTCCGAAATGGCTGTTCTTTTTCTTGTACTTTGTCAACAATCTTGTTATAATGGAGATGTATGCAGAAAAACACGATGGACGGAACGATTCCGCGCCATCCCGATAGAAAAGGAGAAAGATAGTATGCTCCAGAAAGAAACGATTCAGGCCTATGTCAAGGTCCTGCACGATGAGCTCGTCCCTGCCACTGGCTGTACCGAACCCATCGCCATCGCCTACGGCGCAGCACTCCTGCGTAAGACCTTGGGCGAAGTCCCCGAAACCGTTCTTGCCGAGGTATCTGGCAATATTATCAAGAATGTCAAGAGTGTCGTTGTTCCCAACACGGGTGGTCTGAAGGGCATCCGTGCCGCCATCAGTGCTGGTATCGTCGCTGGTGAGGCAGACGAGATTTTGCAGGTTATCTCTCGCGTCAAGGAGAGTGACCACCCCGAAATCGCACGCTATGCCACCGAAACCCCCATCGACATTGTGTGCGTGGAAACCGCACACCTGTTGGACATCAAGCTGACGGGTCGCAAGGGCGAACACAGTGCCGTGGTTCACATTGCCGACAGCCACTCTAATGTTGTCCGCGTGGAAAAAGACGGCGTTGTGTTGCAGGAGAAGCCCCTCTCCGATGAGGTCGTTGTGGTTGACCAGGAGCGTCCTGCCATGACAGTGGAGGAGATTCTGGAATTTGCCAACACGGTGGATTTGGCGTTGGTGCGTGAGTTTATCGAGCGACAGATTAACTTTAACAGTGCCATTGCCGATGAGGGTCTGCGTGGCAAGTGGGGTGCCAATATCGGCTCTACCCTGCTCGCCAACTATCCTGCGGATATCAAGAACGAGGCAAAAGCATGGGCGGCGGCTGGCAGCGATGCGCGTATGAGTGGCTGTGAGATGCCTGTTGTTATCTGCTCTGGCTCTGGTAATCAGGGTATGACCGCCTCCCTGCCCGTGGTGCGCTATGCCAAGCACTTGGGTGTAGACCACGACAAGATGTTGCGCGCTGTCATCCTCAGTGACCTTGTCACCATCCACCAGAAGAGTGGTATCGGTCGTCTGAGTGCCTACTGCGGTGCAATTAGTGCAGGTGTTGGTGCAGGTGCTGGTATCGCCTATCTGTGCGAGGGTACTTACGATGCCATTGCCCACACCATTGTGAATGCTGTCGCTATCCTGTCTGGTACGATTTGTGACGGTGCAAAGCCCTCCTGTGCGGCGAAGATTGCCTCCGCCGTAGATGCTGGTATTCTGGGCTATCAGATGTGGCGCAACGGCGACGAGTTCAAGGGTGGTGACGGTATCGTAACCAAGGGTGTCGATGCCACCATCGCCAATGTCGGCGTTCTGGCAAAAGAGGGTATGCAGTTGACGGACAAGGTCATTCTCGAAATTATGACCCACCGCTGCGACTGATTGCTTTCACCCCACCTATTTTTCGGAGTAGGTGGGGTTTTTGTCTGCTGTTCCACACATCTCCCTACCTACCGACATACTATGGATATGATAGGAAAAGGAGGAAATTGCATGCCCATCATCTATCTCAGCCCCTCGACGCAGGAGGGCAATCGCTATGTGACTGGCACTGGTACAGAGGAGCAGTGGATGAATCGTCTGGCGGATGCGATGGTTCCCTACCTCGCCGCCAGTGGTATCCGATACAACAGAAACACTCCCCAGATGACCGCAGGAAGCTCTATCCGACAGGCCAATCAGGGATACTACGATTTTTATTTGGCACTTCACTCCAACGCCGCTGGTCCAGGGAACTACGGTGGTGAGCGCGGTGTGATTGCCTTTTATTACCCCAGCAGTACCCAGGGACAGCGTGCAGCACAAATTTTTGCCAACAACTTGGCGGATATCTACCCTGAGCCGAGCCGTGTCTATACACGCGCCACCACCACACTGGGCGAGGTGCGCGACTCACGCGCCCCTGCGGTTTTGTTAGAGATTGCATACCACGACAACACCGAAGATGCTCGATGGATTGAGAATAACATCACCGCAATCGCTCAAAACCTTGTCGTCAGCTTAACCGATTTCTTTGATATCCCCTTCATCTGGCCGACAACCCTGTGGCAAGGTACCGTCCGTACTGGCGGCGGAAATCTCAATCTGCGAAACCGTCCCGAGCCCAATGCCTACATCATCGCCCGAATTCCAGACGGCGCGCGTGTGACCGTTTACGGCGCGTATCAGCAGTGGTATGTGGTGCGCTACGGCGATGCAACAGGGTACGCGGCAGGGCAATTTATTACCTAGAAAACACGGAAAATTCCCCCCCAAGCGGTGATATTTTGCTTGACAGAACCGCAAGATTGCGAGTATTATTAACTAGGATTATTATCGGCGGATAGTAGGGGTATCCGCCGGTTATTTCCATGCCCGGTTTTGCGTCAGACTGGGTTACGCAAAAAACCCCAGAACATAGAAAACAGGAGGAAGTCAAGTGTTTAATTGGATTCACATGATTGTGGCGGCACTTGTGGCATTTGTCGTGGCTGCCATTACCTTCTTCCTTCTCGGTATCATGTATCGCAAAAAGGTTTCTGAAAAGGAAATCTCCAGTGCAGAAGAAGAAGCGCGCCGTATTATCAACGAAGCCATCAAGAGTGCAGAGGGTAAGAAGCGCGAGGCTCTGTTAGAGGCCAAAGAGGAGATTCTGCAAGAGCGCAGCGAATACGAGAAGGAAGAGAAGCAACGCCGCAGTGACCTGCAAAAGTCCGAGCGTCGTTTGCAGCAGAAAGAGGAGTCCTTGGACCGCAAGGTGGAGAACATCGAGCGCAAGGAGGAGGCCCTCAACCAGAAGCACGCGGATGCCGACCGCGAGCTGGAAGAAATCAAGGTCATTAAGCGTAGCCAGACCGAAATGCTGGAGCGCATCTCTGGCTTTACCGCCGAGGAAGCAAAGAACTATCTCATCGCACAGGTGGAAACAGAAGTCACCCACGAAACGGCGATGAAAATTAAGGAGATTGAGGCACGCGCCAAGGAAGAAGCCGACCAGCGTGCCAAGGAAATTGTCGCTGGTGCGATTCAGCGTTGCGCCGCCGACCATGTTGCTGAAATTACTGTCAGTGTGGTCCCCCTGCCCAATGACGAAATGAAGGGTCGTATCATCGGCCGCGAAGGTCGCAATATCCGCACCATTGAAACGATGACTGGTGTTGACCTCATCATTGACGATACCCCCGAGGCAATTACTGTGTCCTGCTTCGAGCCTGTCCGCCGTGAAGTGGCGCGTGTAGCTCTGGAGAAGCTCATTGCCGACGGCCGTATCCATCCCACACACATCGAGGAGATGGTGGAAAAGGCCAGACGCGAAGTGGATACCGTGATTAAGAATGAGGGTGAGCGCGCCGCGTTTGAAACAGGTGTGCGTGGTCTGCATCCCGAGGTACAGAAGATGCTCGGCAAGCTCCACTACCGCACCAGTTATGGCCAGAATGTCCTGCAACACTCCATCGAGGTCAGCCATATCGCTGGCTTGATGGCCGCCGAGCTGGGCATTGATGTCACCAGTGCCAAGCGTGCTGGTCTGCTCCACGATATCGGCAAGGCTCTCGACCACGAGTTCGAGGGTACCCATGTCAATCTGGGCGTGGAGTTCTGCCGTAAGTTCAAGGAGAAAGAGGACATCCTCAACGCGATTCAGGCACACCACGGTGATGTGGAGTGCAAGACGCTGATGGCTTGCCTCGTGCAGGCAGCCGATGCCGTTTCTGCCGCCCGTCCCGGTGCGCGCCGTGAGAATCTGGAGAACTACATCAAGCGTCTGGAGAAGCTGGAGGAGATTACTGGCACTTATCCTGGTGTTGAGAAGTCCTTCGCCATTCAGGCTGGTCGCGAGGTGCGCGTCATGGTACGCCCCGAGCAGGTCAGCGAGGACCAGATGGTTGTACTCGCTCGCGAGTTGGCCAAGCGTATTGAGGACGAGCTGGAATATCCCGGTCAGATTAAGGTCCATGTCATGCGCGAAACCAAGGTTGTGGAGTACGCAAAATAAGATATTGTAAATACTATCGTGCGGATTGACGCTCGCAGGATATGAAAAAAGACAAGTAGCCAACCATTTCGGAAAAGCTGCTTGTCTTTTTCTGTTGTTATTGCCGAATATCCTTCAGTGCCGTACGGGCGGTAGACACTTCCTCGCGTGTCACTTCGCTCTCCTCGTCATATCTGGCGCGCAGATACACTTCACGCAACTGTGTAGCAGGAACTTCTTTGGTAGGTGTCGCAATGCGCTCCAAAATATCGGCAGTGGTGTAGTGCTTTTTCAAAATCAGCCCTTTCTGTCGCTCATAGCTCAGAAAATCACGGTAGGCCTGTCGCACTTTCCCTCGATTGGACAGGCGCGACATCCGTTTTTGTTTTGGGCTTTCTTTCACTTGGGACACGATAAACAGTGCATTGGTTCCTCCACGGATTTTGACGAAGGCAATCACCATCAGCACCAGCAGGATAACGACAGCGAGTGCGGCAAAGACCATGACCCACGGTGAGTTTCCCTGTTCGGGTGCTTCCTCCAACAACTCCCCCAGCAACTGTTTCAGGTCATTGTAACTCTCTGTGGGACTCGCACTGCTATTCTCCCATGCCTCTTTATACTCCTCGGAATCCCTCATCTCCTTGATATTATCAAGGAATACAATCAGAACCTCCAACAGCACCGCAAATGGCATTATCAGGATACTGGCAACTTTGCGGAGCATATCCAAGACATTTTGGCGCAGGAGGGAGTCTGTCACCACAAAGACGGCACTGACCACACCGACACTGCCCAACACACCGAAAATCTGTCCCAGTTCCCCTTTGGCATTTTTATGTACCCCCAGACGAAGCTGACGCTGTAACACCACGCCACACAGGAAGTACACAATCGCATACCGCAAGATTACCTCGGTCTGCACCAGATTTTCACGCAGTCCCTTGGGGTCATCCATATAAAGTGCAATACTAATCACCACCCAGACAACTGCCAGCAAAAACAAGGAGCGTTTGAAGAACTGGCGGTAGCTGTAGTATTCTGGATTCATCATCCCATCAAAACAGATATACATGGTATACAGCATGGGGACAATCAGAATAAATATTTCGTTGGTACTAGGTGGGAGGAAAAAGGCAAGGAGCGGAAGTAAGGCACACAGGCGACCCCATGTATTTTTTCCTCTGTCGTACAGGGTATAGGATACCCCAGCGGACAGGCCAAAAATCAGAGCCGCCAGTGGGAGCGAAAAGCGGTAGGGCAACAGCATCGGACAACATCCCAACAGACCAAACATAATAATACAGTCGGAAAAGATACGCAAAAACATGGAGAGGAACATTACTCGGTCGCCTCCTTCTTTTCGGGTCTTGCCGTGAGAATACACAGGCTGTTGCCCACGGCGGTTTCCAATTTTCGTACCGTACCCACTGCCTCCCCCTTGAGGGGCGGTGTAACAATAATGTAGGACTCGTTGCTATTGCGGTGTTGCAGGGTGCGCTCCGCCAGATAGCGGAACGAGTAGAAACAGGTGTCGTCTGCCCGACCCAAGCCGTAGAGGATGGTACTCATATGGCGGTAGCCAAGTCCCTCCGCCATATAGAAGATTTTACCGACAGGGCCAGGCAGGTTGCCGTTGGTACGCAAGCCATACGGCATCTTCTTTTGCTCCAATTTTTCGCAGACAGTGCGTGTCAGGCGCAGACACTCCTCAAACTCGCTCTTGGAAGCCCCCTCGGTATTGAGCAGAATCACAATGTGGTGCTCCGCGGTGTGGTCAAATTGTTTGACCTGTAGCGACCCAGCGGTGGCACTACGCGTCCAAGATATCGCTTTCATCGGCTCGCGCCCCGTATACTCCCGAAAGCCCATCGTCAAAATAGGGTCCTCAAGGATGAAACGGCGCACCGAGATATCCCCTAAAAAACCGCCAAGGGCATCGAGGGATACCTGCTGTTTGGAGCGTTCGGGCATGACAACGACCGTTTTCCCCATGCCGTGCTGATAAGTTTCGCGGAACCCCAGCAAGTCACCACAGGAGAGCGTATGCTTTCCGAGGTGGTAATACCCTCGCTTCGGAAAGGACACATGGACTTCACTGGTTATCGCAGTGCGTGGTTTCAACGACATTTTTTCCTCCACCATAACCGTCTGGAAGTTGGTACTACAATGGTGGTCAATCCAGTATTGTCGTTCGCAAAATTTCGCCTCCCACGGCATCGTGATATTTAGGCGAGCAAATGGGATAGGGAGAAAACTATGGTTTTCCACGGTAGAACGCAGCGCAATCACCTCGTCCGGCTCAGCGAGGATGTGGTCGATTTCCCCTTGATAGCGTAGCGCACGCAATCCGTAATTTGCCCAGTAATACTCCAGTATGGCCACCACAGTGGCGGCCAACAGGAGAAAAATCGCGGTTATCATACCGTCCCTACATCCTCGAGGGGAACAACCACGCGGTTAATCCTCTCCAGCAGATAATTTTCCGCATCTTTCTTCGAGCCGGAAGACGCGGTAACACGGTGGGCAAGGATAGGGAGAGCCTCTCGCACGACATCTTCGGGAATCACATAGTCGCGTCCCTCCATGGCGGCGGTCACTTGTGCGGCCTTATAGAGTGCAATCGCACCACGGGTGGACACACCGTTGACAAGCTCCCCTGTCTGTCGGGTAGCACTGACCAAGTCCATAATATACCCTGCCACATCGTTCCCGACTTTTACTTCGTGGTAAGTACGGCGCAGTTCCTCTAATTCCTCGGCGGTGACGACCTGTTGCAAGTCCTCCACCAGCGTCAGCGTCGAGGGGCGCGCCATAACTGCCAACTCCTGCTCACGCTCCATGTACCCCATGCTCAGGCGCATGAAGAAGCGGTCCATCTGTGCCTCAGGCAAAGGAAAAGTACCGTACGATTCGATGGGGTTCTGGGTTGCCATGACCATAAACGGAGAAGCCATGGGATAGGTAGTGCCATCCACGGTAATCTGCTTCTCCTCCATTGCCTCCAGAAGGGCAGACTGGGTGCGCGGCGTGGCGCGGTTAATCTCGTCCGCCAGAATCATACTGGAGAACAGGGGGCCTTTACGAAATTCAAACTCTCCTGCTTTTTGGTTATAGAAGTTAATACCCGTCAAGTCAGAGGGCAACAGGTCGGGCGTAAACTGGATACGCTTGAAGTCGCCGCCGACCGTTTTGGCAAACGAACGGAATAGCATCGTCTTACCCGTACCGGGCACATCCTCCAACAGCACATGGCCACCGCAGATGAAGCTGACGACAATCTGGCGGATGACCTCGTTCTTGCCCACAATCACACGGGAACAGTTTTCGACCACCTTATTGGTGTACGCTTGGAATCGAATGGGATTCATAAGTATTGCCTCCTATAGTATTTTTTGGAAGTTCCAACAAGGCGATTGTAGCAAATTTCAGGGGGTAAGACAAGCAACTTTAAGTTGTCATTGCCCGAAAAATGGTCAAAATTTACGCAACTTTAAGTTGTCATTCCCCTGAAACGCCCCAAAATCCACGCAACTTTAAGTTGTCATCGCCCAAAATCACGGAAAATTCCTGCTGTTTCCAGTTGTCATACCTAAAATACGCAAAAATTACGCCATAACTGGGATAAAAAGCAAACCACAGACTCCCGTGTGAGAGTCTGTGGTATTTTTCTTGGTTAGATACGGAAACGGTCGTAGTGTGTATAGCAATCGACGCAGAGTTTCTTCCCTCCAGCCAGTCGAATCCAGTTTGCACCCGTGGTTTCTCCACAGCACTCGCAGACATAGGAATCAAACAGGCGCGCCTGTTCAGGGAGTGCAATGGTTGTTTCTTTGACCGTGAACATATCCTCCTGCTTACACGCATGATAGTACTCGAAAGACTGCTCACGGGTCATCTCCTCTGTAGGCTTGTTCAAAACCAGACGAACCGATTTTCCTGTCTTGCGGTTGTAGAAGGAAAATGCCTGCTTGCCAGTCATGTGGAACAGCAGATTTCCCTTACCCACGCTACAGCCCAGAATGGACTGAATGGCATCTACACCACAGGCATCATTTTCCGTGATGCAGACCACCTGCTCATCGTCCGAGAAAGTCAATTCCAACAGGTCGATGGCATACAGGGCGGCACGGTAGCCGATGGTCAAACCGGGGCAGACATGGCCGTGAAACGCGGCCGCTTTTTCCCAAAGTGCTTTCTTATCCATAGTATCTTCTCCTTATGCAATGATTGCAAATTTTTTATTGTCATGGGTTATCAAAGAGGACTGGATGCCGTAGACATCCGACAGTGCTTTCTCCGTCACGACAGATGTATCACCGTAATCATACACTTCTCCGTCTTTGATAAAGAGGAAACGATTGCAGTACCGCAGAGCCAGATTCAAGTCGTGGATAACGACCAACACGGTAATCCCATGCTTCTCCGCCATTTGACGAACCAACTTCATCATCTCATACTGATTTTTCGGGTCGAGGTTGCTAGTCGGTTCATCCAAGAGCAACAGTTTCGGCTGTTGCACAAACGCACGCGCCAACATGACTTTCTGTGCCTCACCACCACTGAGTTCGTTGACATTGCGGAGTTTATACCGCGTCATCCCCACGCGCTCCATCATCTCATCGCAGAGCGCGTAATCGGCACAGTTCATACTCCATGTCATATACGGCTTGCGCCCCAACAGAATGGCATCATATACCGTTGTCTGGCTCATCTCGTTCTTCTGTGCCACATACGCAACATTTCTTGCCATTTCTATGCGGTTCATGGCATAGACACTTTTCCCATCAATCAACACATCTCCGCGGTCAGGCTTTTTAATTTTGTTGATACAGGTGATAAGCGTGGATTTACCGACCCCGTTATTCCCAAGAATACCAACACAATCGCCAGCTTCCGCCGAAAAGGAAATATCCTGTAAGATGCTATGCTTACCATACGAAAAGGCAATGTTTTTTACTTCTATCATTTCGCACCCTTCCCCTTGAAAATCATGTACAGGAACATAGGCGCACCCAAGAACGAGGTGAGCGCACCGATGGGTAGAATACTGGGGGCAACGATAATACGAGAAGTCAGTTCCGAGAGAACCAGAAGAATCGCTCCTGTCAGGGCGGACGCAGGAATCAGAAAACGGTAATCGTTTCCCACAAATCTCCGTACCATATGGGGAGAAATCAGGCCTATAAAGCTGATGCACCCTACAAAGGCTGTAGAAACTGCCGCCATTAAGGAACACAGGGTCATGCTGAGTAAAATCAGTCTATCTACAGGGACCCCCAAGCTCTTGGCCGTATCAGCACCACTTTCCATTGCATTGAAATTCCAGCGATTACAGAGGAAATACAGTAAGGAAACCGCAGTAATGGCAAAAATCAAGCCAATTTCCCGCCAGTTCGCGCGCCCCAAATCGCCAAAAGTCCAATAGACAACCGAAGCTACTTTCACATCATCGGCAAAATACTGCACAATTGTCGTACCACCGCTGAATAATGAACTCAGTGCCACACCGGCCAGAACCATCGTCGCTGGCGATACCTTCGCTACTCTGGACAACCCCAGAATCACCACTGTCGTCAGAAAGCCACCGATAAAGGCACACAGCGTCACGATGTACGGGTTACTAATGGAAATTGCTGCGGCGGCCGAACTACTCGCATTGACCTGTGCGCCCGCATCCAGACAGACAATCGCAAATGCCGCACCAAAGGACGCACCTTGGGAAACGCCAAGCGTAGAGGACGATGCCAGAGGGTTTCGTAGCACATTCTGCATGACACAGCCGGCCAGTGCCAATGCCGCACCAACCACGATACCAGTCACAATCCTCGGCATACGGATATTCCACACAATCACACAGGTCTGCTGTGTCCCCTTGCCAAGCAGTGCAGTGAGTATCTCAGGAATCGTTAGCCCCGACGAACCAACGGAGATAGACACCACCACACAGGCGAGCAGAATCACCACCAAAACAGATAATACCAGCCATTTTCTCCGTATATAACGGCGATATGAATTTTTCAAAGTGACTTGGTTCTGTTCCATCCATTACTCACCCAATTTCAATTTTCCGTAGTACAGACCATCTGCCTGCATATCATCGTAAAAAGCCGTTCCCAAGAACATATTCATAATTTCAATGCTCATCTCCTCCAAGTCGATATCTGCAAATTGGGCAGGATACAGCACCTTTCCTGCGTGATAGGCATTCATAATGCAGTAGGTAATATTGGTGGAGTAGTTATTAAACGATGGCATGGTGTAGACTTCCCCATTCTGCACCGCTGTCAAAGAGTGGAAGAATGCAGGGTTAGACTGATATTCGTCGTTGACCAGATTCATGTTGCCTGGGTCGAGGAAAATCACATCGGGGTCCCAGACGAGAACCTGCTCCAAATCGACATCAAAGGCCGCCTTTTCACCTGTTTCATCCGCGACATTCTTCGCATTGATGGCGAGGAACGGACCGAAGTTCGCATAGGTACCCGTAAAACCGTGGGCACCAGAGTAAGTGACGGCACCCGTATACACTGTTGGTTTATCCGCATCAGCCATCGCAGACGCTCTCTCCTGTAAATCGAGCTTGCAACTGTCAATGTAACAGAGCAGTTCCTCACAGCGTTCCTGTGTACCTGTCAATTCAGCAGTCAGGCGCAGGGCGGCATACCAATCTTCATCAATGAAGTTGGCACTGGGACAGCGGACGCTGACAACAGGGATACCCGTTTCATTCTGCAACTGCTCAGCCGCCTCCTGCACAAAGCAGGTGATAATAACATCGGGTTGAACCTTCAAAATTTCTTCGGGATAGGCGGTATAAGCCGTGCCACCACCTTTGCCGATGACAGGCATATCCTTGAAGATATCGTAATAGGCATGTGCGTAGTCGCGCTTGGTCGAAGTTTCGTATGCTTTATCTGTTTCCTCCACACCAACCAACAAATCGGTTGCCTGTAGGTAAGAAACCAAACGCAACGCATTGCTACCGTTGCAGATAATCGCATTGATTTCAGTAGGTATCTCTACCTCGCGCCCCAACATATCGGTGATGATGCGTGTTTTGGGTTCCTCCGTTGTATCGTCTGTTGCAGGAGTCTGCCCATCCGTGGTAGAGGCATCTTCCCCTTGATTCCCATTTCCGTTGTTGGGTGTATCGTTTTCCCCACAGGCACACAACCCCAACAGCATAACAAACGCCATACACAGGGCTAGCAACTTGGAATATTTCACAGTTTTCGTCATAGGATATCTTCCTTTCTGCTTGATTCCCGTGTATTGTAACAAGTTTTTTACCACCGTTGAAGCGAGGTGGGGGGATATTTTTTCACATTTTATCTAAATTTGTAAAAATATACCAAAATAGTAGCAATACTTTATGTAAAAAGAAACAAGGGGTGTCACCCTCTGGTTGCAACACACCCTTGTCTTGACACTCCTATTTTTTAATGTTTGTTGTCACTTGCGTCTGCGGAAAATCAAACTGCGGAACAGCAGAACATTGATAGCCACCCCGAACACCGCTACGATGCCAAGCGTCAAATACGGCTGTGTCGGTGCCATTGTAGCGATAAGTAAGATGGGGAAACCAAAGACCATTGCTGGGAACTGCTGATACACCAGATTATCCGCAACAGGGGTTTTGAAGTCACCGTCAATCTCACGCAGGAGAATCACACCTGTACTCGCTGTTCCTGTCAACATTCCATACATCGCCAGAAATTGTGGTTCGGCATAGTCGGGAAAGAGCTTCCGACAGACAAAGTGGACATACGCATAAGTAGCCACCAGACCTGCGATACCCAGTGCCAACAGTAGTCCCCAGTATTTTCCGACAATGCTCGTACGGATAGCGGCAATGCCAGCCGTCACCATGATATCGTAGAAGAAGTTGCTGGCGCGCGTCAGCAAGAAATTGTTCTTGTAGTTGCGGTGGATAATATTCCGTTTGTGCAAAAAATCCATCACGGTTCTCAACAGCGTTCCCGACAACACGCCCAGCAGGAAGTTAAAGCCAAAGATAGTAGTACGCATACCGGGGAACAGCGCACCGAGGCCACACATCATAAAGTAGGCCAACAGATAGGCAGCCATAATGAGGGCAACTTGCACGGTAAACTTGTCGATACTCTCCTGCATCGGAATCTCGTTCTGTCCTTCCACCTGCTCATTCGAGCTTCCGACCCCTTTATCGAACGATATTTTTCCCTTGCGCTTGAGGAGATTCAGATAGATAACACCGCCGATACTGGCGCACAGGAATCCCATCGCCGCAACGGTCAGTCCGAAGCTCTTGCCACCGACAAACCCATATTCCAGTTCATAGATACTGCCGTAGTTCATCGCCTGCCCTGTGCCCTGCCCATAGCCGAGGGCGAGGAGCAGTCCAGCGGCCTCTAATAAGTCGTCCACAAAGAATGTGGCGATGATACAGACGACCAACCCCACAAACGCTTGCAGGAGATAGGTGGCCACGGTGGTCAAGCCAGTATTGAAAATTTCTATGGTGCGTTTTTTCGACAATTTATTATCGCTCGATTTCAGTGCCGAGGCGGTAAAGCCGAGCGCAAGCATATGGTAGGTGAGCAATTCCAACCACGCCGTACCATTTCCGCCGAAAAAAGGGGTATTAAACAGTTCATCCCCTGTGATAAGATGGTACCCCGAAGAAATCAACAACAGGATGGTACCACCCAAGACCGATGTGGGGATGAGAGATGCCTGCAACAGGGGGATAGACCGCTTGAGCATATTGCCTGCCAACAGGCTGACCAACAGCACAGCAATCAGATTAAAAAATCCCCACGAACTAAAGTCCCAAAAATTCTCCATGTGGTTCTCCTGTCGTTAGATTTTGATAGCGGTGATAAAAATTGACATATTTGAGGGCATTGAACCGCTGGCTCCCTTTCATCTGGAGAAAGGATTCCCCATCATAGAAACTCAGCTTATTTCTTCCGAGGACAGCCAGACCACTGATGCGCTCGAACGAATACACTTCTCCATCAATTGTGATACGGTCGCCGTACAGCGCGACGGTTGCGGATGGGTTCAGCAACTCCTTCCGCTTGTGCGCGTGGACACGGCTCAACCGCACGGTATCTTCAAAGACTGGTTTACTGGTCAGAGCCAGCAAATCGGTCTGATTGACAAAATCATTCTGCCACTCGTACCAGTCCGCCACAAAACGGTGGGGAAATGGTTCCTGTACGCCCACTAATTCCTTGGTCGGCAGGTGGCGCACCTGTCTGTGGCAGGTCGTACATTCGACAATATCCTCGTGACTCTCCAAGGGAGAGAAGCCACACTTGGGGCAGGTATACATGGCGCGCTCCAAAAATTCCGCGTTTTTCGGATGGACGAACGAACCACTGACCTGTGCTTCATCGACCTCTAGCTCCTGTCGAACAAGGGCAAACAGCTCCTCGTTGCTCATATCGGCGTATTCCTCTGGCTCAATCACACGGCTGACCAGACTCCGCATTTTTCCTCTGCGGACCACATCGCTCCACCGTGGTTGTACGCCGTAGCCACCCTCGATACGAAAAATGGCCACAGGCAACTTGAGCGACTTAATCAGCGACACAATCGAGGAACGCATATACAGTGTTCTGCCGTGGTAAGTACGGTTTCCCTCTGGGGCGAGGCAAATTGTGCCCCCCTCACGCGCCACACGGATACAGGTTTTTACAGCGCGCAGGTCCATATTCCCCTTTTGAATGGGGATGGGAGCGACCAGCCAACGAATCAAATCGGACACCCACCCCATCGAGAAAATATCCTCGGTCGCGAGAAAATAGACGGGACGGCGAAAGGTCAGGGAAACAAAAAACTGGTCAAACGGTGTCTGATGGTTCATCAGGATTAAGTACGGTCGATTCCCCTGCTCTTTGAATGTTTCAATTGTAATGCCATATTTGAGGCGAATATATACCCCTAAAACGGGGCGTATTAAGGCGGTAACAACGCTGTGTCGTCGCTTTCGCCAACTTTCATTTCTGTTCATAGGGCAACCTCTGTCTGCGAAGTGCTATCGTACAACTTAGTCGTTTTACAAAGTACCATTTTTTATCATATTTTGTCAACCTTTTTTGCCAAACGGGAGAGAGTTGTGATTTTTCCTTGCCAATTGGGAAAAGTTATGATAAAATATCTTAGTTTTTGAAACGATTCTATGATTTGGAGGAATTGCTTGTGGCTAATTTGGCTTCAGAAATCTCCCGTCGGCGGACATTCGCCATCATCTCCCACCCAGACGCTGGTAAGACAACCCTAACAGAAAAATTCCTGCTCTACGGCGGAGCCATCGCACAGGCAGGCGAAGTCAAGGGCAAACGCGCCCGCGCCGCAACCTCCGACTGGATGGAGATTGAACGGCAGCGTGGTATCTCCGTCACCTCCTCCGTCATGCAGTTCCAGCACGACGGCTACTGCATCAACATTCTGGACACCCCTGGCCACCAGGACTTCTCGGAGGACACCTACCGCACCCTCATGGCCGCCGACAGCGCGGTGATGGTGATTGACGGCGCAAAGGGTGTCGAGCCTCAGACACGCAAACTGTTTAAGGTCTGCGCCATGCGTGGTATCCCCATTTTTACTTTTATCAACAAGATGGACCGTGAAACCCGCGACCCGCTGGAGCTGTGTGAGGAAGTGGAGCGCGAGTTGGGTATTGATACCTATGCCGTCAACTGGCCCATCGGCTGTGGTAAGAACTTCAAAGGTGTCTACGACCGCCGTAAGAGCCGTATCGTGTTCTTCTCCGCAGAGGGTCACGGCAAGAAGGCAACCGCCACGGAGGTGCATCTGGACGACCATGCCGTTGCCGATTATATCGGTGAGAACGGTTGGCACACCCTGCGCGACGAGGTGGAGCTGTTGGGTGCAGGTCGCGACTTCGATATCGAAGCCATCCGCACGGGTAAACTCAGCCCTGTGTTCTTCGGCTCTGCCTTGACCAACTTCGGCATTGAGCCGTTCCTCGAAGCATTTCTGGAGATGACCACCCCTGCCCTCAGCCGCACCTCGGACAAGGGAAGGGTGGACGCTTTTGACGAGGATTTCTCCGCCTTTGTCTTTAAGATTCAGGCGAACATGAACAAGGCACACCGCGACCGCATTGCCTTTATGCGTGTCTGCTCTGGCCAGTTCAAGCGCGACAGCGAAGTGTATCATATGCAGAGTGGCAAAAAGCTCCGTCTAAGCCAGCCCCAGCAGATGTTGGCCGCCGAGCGCGAGATTATTGACGAGGCCTACGCTGGCGACATCATCGGTGTATTTGACCCAGGTATGTTCTCCATCGGTGACACCATCACCGTACCAGGGAAAAAGTTCAACTTCATGGGTATCCCCACCTTTGAACCCGAGCATTTTATGCGTGTCAGCCCCAAGGACACCATGAAGCGCAAGCAGTTTATCAAGGGTACGGAGCAGATTGCACAGGAAGGTGCGATTCAGATTTTCCGCATTCCCTTTGCTGGTATGGAGGAAGTGATTGTCGGTGTTGTTGGTACGCTCCAATTCGATGTCTTTGAACACCGTATGAGAAGCGAGTACGGTGTTGAGATGCGGATGCTCTCCATGCCATACGACCACCTGCGCCGTATCAGTGCTTCTCCCTGCGAACCCAAGGATTTGACACTCTGCTCTGACGCAATTCTGTTGGAAGACTTCCGCGGCAACAACCTTGTGGCATACTCTGGCGAGTGGCCCATCGGCTACCTGCTCAAACACAACCCCGGTCTGGAATTGTCCGAAATTTTTGTAGAGTAAGATACGATATAATAAAGGGAGCGTTGCGATTTTGTTGCAACACTCCCTCTCTTTTTGTCTTATTCAATGCCAGTGAGGTCGAAATCGGGGGTATACTCGCGCTTTGCGGCGGTCGTTTCCTGTTGATAGCCGTCTATAATGCCGAGGTTTTCCATGTAGGCAAGTGCGGCACGGTACTCCATTTTGGTGACACGGCGCGCCAGTAGTCCCTCAGCATTTTCCTGTGGGGTGTACTGTGCCATGAGGGAGAACAGCACCTCTCCTTTTGCGAAGTGTTCTGCCACCCAATCCATCACCGCCTTTGTATTGGCGAGTGCGCCTGGTAACATCAGATGGCGAATCACCACACCGCTTTTCAGCAGTCCATTCTCCAACACATAGGGACCTACCTGCCGATACATCTCTAAAATTGCGGCGGTGGTGCGTTCAAAATAGTCCTCCGCATCACTGTACTGTTTAGCGAGTGTGTTGTCGGCATATTTCAAGTCAGGCAACCAAATCTGTACTTTTCCCTCCAAGGCGCGCAGGGTTTCCACGCGCTCATATCCGCCCGTATTCCACACCACTGGGACACTAAGCGGTGTTTCCAATGCCTCGCGGATGGCGAGGGCATACGGTGTGGGGCTGACCAGATTGATATTGTGCGCCCCCTGTGCGATTAAGTCCTCAAAAATCGCGCGTAACCGCGTGGGGGAGATAGCTTTTCCGTAATTCGCTTGGCTGATGGTGTGGTTCTGGCAGAACACACAGCGCAACACACAGCCAGAGAAAAACACCGTACCACTCCCCTGCGTCCCACTGATGCACGGTTCCTCCCAGTGGTGGAGTGCAGCGCGTGCGACAACAGGGGTTTCTGGCATCCCGCAGAACCCCTCTCCCTGTGTATCCGTCCGCAACGCGTGGCATTGACGGGGACAGAGATGACAAATCACTGGTTCAGCTTCTCGCGCAGGGTCGCACCCAACTCCTCATAGCCGGGTTTCCCCAACAGCGCAAACATATTCTTCTTGTATGCCTCGACACCGGGCTGGTCGAACGGATTGACACCGAGCATATAGCCACTCAAACCGCAGGCATACTCAAAGAAGTAGACCAATTCACCGTAAGTATAGGCATTGTTTTCCTCGGCGCGAATAATCAGATTGGGCACACCGCCCTCGACATGGGCAAGCAGTGTGCCGTCCATCGCCTGTGTTGCGATAAAGTCCATATCCTTACCAGCGAGGAAGTTCAGACCGTCGCCATCTGTTTCATCGTAAGGAACAGTGATGGTGTTCTTGCTCTTACCGAAGCGAACCACAGTTTCAAACAGGTGACGCTCTCCCTCCTGAATGTACTGTCCCATGGAGTGCAGGTCGGCAGTAAATTCCACGCTGGCAGGGAAAATACCCTTGTTCTCCTTGCCCTCGCTCTCGCCGTAAAGCTGTTTCCACCACTCGGCAAAGAAGCGGAAGCGAGGCTCATAGCCTGCCAGAATCTTAATCTTCTTGCCCTGTGCATACAGGTCGGTACGCGCTGTAGCGTACTGCCAAGCAGGGTTGGCCGCAAAATCTGCCTGACGGCAGGTTTCCATCATATCCGCCGCACCGCGCATCACCTCGTCGAGGTCAACGCCTGCCACGGCGATGGGCAACAGACCGACCGCAGTGAGGACGCTGTAGCGACCACCGACATCATCGGGCACAACGAAGGTTTCATAGCCTTCGGCATCCGCCAAGGACTTGAGCGCACCACGCGCCTTATCTGTGGTGGCATAGATACGCTTGGCGGCCTCCTCCTTACCGTACTTCTTCTCCATCAGAGCCTTAAAGAAGCGGAAGGCAACCGCAGGCTCGGTGGTCGTGCCGGATTTGGAAATAACATTGATAGAGAAATCGTCATCGCCCAACAGGTCGACAATCTCCTGCATCGCGTCACCGCTCAAACCACTACCAGCGAAGTAGATGTTGGGAGTGTTCTTCTTGATGAGGTTGTAGTTGTTGGAGCAGAGCAGTTCGATGGCACTGCGCGCGCCCAGGTAGCTACCGCCGATACCGATGACCACCAGAGCCTTACTGTCGCTCTGGATTTTCTTGGCCGCGGCCTTGATACGGGCATATTCCTCCTTGTCGTAGTCGCGAGGCAGGTTGACCCAACCCGTGTAGTCGTTACCGCGTCCCGTGGCATTTTGCAACCACTCGTGCGCCTGTGCGAGGGAACCTGCATACGCTTCGGTCTGGATACCGCCCTTGGAATAATCAATCTTGAGCATGATTGGATGTCCTCCTTGCAGAAGTGAAATGAAGTGTACTCTGTTAAAACTATAACACAAAAGAGCGCGTCATACAAGAGGAGAACAAAATTGTCCTTTTTATCCGTTGTGTTGACAAAAAGGAATTTTCATCAATTTCACCAAGTATTGACATTGAAACAGAAATGTGTTAGACCATATTCCACTAACAAGTACGAATTTGGAGAGGAAAATGAATGGGAATATTTGATAGATTTAAAAAACAAAACAAAAATCATGAAAACGATAAACTACAAAAAGATGTTAAGAAATTGAATGCGATGGCCAAAAATTTTGCAAAACAGTTCAATAAAAATTTTGATTATTCAAGAAATAGCATTGAAGATTTAGAAGAAATATTAGATTATTATTCAGATGACATTTCCACAAGCAAACCGACAGAAAATCAAATTTGGAGTATGTCGATGATATTTGGGTCATATTTGGGAGAAGTGATGTTAAAAAACGGGCTTTCCGAGAAAGGTTATTCTTGGGGAAAAATTGACTCATCAAACATACCGTTGCTAATTAAAAATGATGGAAGTTATCTTACCCCAAATGATAAGGTTTACAAGAGATTAGTTAATGGAGCCGAAGATAATGTTGTTTCCTTTTATAAATTTACAATGGAAATATTTATAACACAAGAATAAATTCCAATTTGTTGAACTGTCAAATTATGAAACCAAGCTTCCTTCGTCGATATGACGGGGGAAGTTTTTTCTATACCTAAAATCTACGCAAACGGTAAAAGGGAGAACAAAATTTTACTTTAGCACGGTGAAAGAAAGGCGGTACGCAGACAGCGCAGGACGATTTGCCAGTAAGACAACCGTGCAACGGCACAACCAGCGGTGAGTGGTACGGTCAACAGAACTTCTCCGCCCCCTGTGACGGTGAGAGTACCAATCTGCTGCCCTTCTGCTACTGGTGCGGTCAACTGTGGCTCTACTTCTACGCTCACCGACAAGTCAGATAGCTTTGCCTTTTCTGCTAACAGTGTCGTGTTGCCGTCCAGACGGGGTACGACATTCTCGCTCTCCCCCAGTACCACAGGCACAGGAGAAAACGGTACATCGGGACGAATATCGGTCAGACCATATGCGGCAAACCCGTAGTTGAGGAGCGTTTTTGCACTCTCAAATCGCTGGGTAGAGGTGGGTGATTTTAAGATGACAGCAATCAGCTCCATCCCATTCCGTTCCGCCGTGGCACTCAGGCAGTAGAGCGCACCATCGGTACTCCCTGTTTTCATGCCTGTTGCCCCCTGATAAAAGCGGATTAGTTTATTGGTATTGGACAGCCCAAACGCACCACCACGCAAAGTATCCTGCCAGATGGTTGTAAAAGTGCGGATATCGGGGTGGTTCAGAATCAGCTCCCGACTCATTAGTGCAATATCATAGGCAGAAGTGAGGTGTCCCTCAGCTGGCAACCCCGTCGGATTGACGAAGTGGGTGTCGTTCATCCCCAGTGCCTTCGCGCGCGCATTCATTCGCTCCACGAATGCCTCCATACTGCCAGCGAGATGTTCCCCCAGTGCCACAGAACAGTCATTGGCAGAGGCGACACACACCGCCTTCAGCATATCTCGCACGCTCATCTGTTCATTTTCTTTTAACCAAATCTGACTACCGCCCATCGAACAGGCGTGGGCCGAGGCCGTCACGGTGTCCTCATAGGAGAGCGTCCCCTCCGCAATCGCCTCCATCACCAACAGAATGGTCATAATCTTGGTGACACTCGCTGGCTCCAGTTGTTCATGCTCATTCACAGCATAGAGAACCTGTCCCGTGGTTTTTTCCATTAAAATACACGCCTGTGCATCCACCGCCAGCGTTTCCGCCTGTGCAGTGGGAGCAAGAGAAAACATACACAGCAGTGCAAGCAGGAGTGACAGCAATCGCTTCATTGTCTACCCGTCCTTTCCTTGTGATCGTCTGATTCCTGTTTTGATTTTATGCGTGGTGTTGTGAAAAATATACGGTAAATGCGTTGCCTTTTATGTCAAATCGTGTTATAATACAAAATACGGCTGTTCAATATCGCAAAATATTGGCAGTGTACCCACATTA